>NZ_JBSGUW010000007.1:255943-262148 GCF_053608125.1 Isoptericola sp. NPDC055063
CTCCACCCTCCCCCCCCCTCTCTCTCGCTCCTTATACTCGTCCCTCCCTCTCTCTTTCCCCCCCCCTCCCCCACACCCCCACCCCCCACCCCCCCCCGCCCACAACGTTCGGCTGGGTCAGGCGTCGGTGGTCAGGCCCGAGTACGAGTGCTTGCCGTTGAAGATCAGGTTCACGCCGGTGAAGTTGAACAGCACGCACAGGTAGCCGACGATCACGAACCAGGCGGCGCGGCGGCCGTCCCAGCCGCGCGTCGTGCGGGCGTGCAGGTAGGCCGCGTACACGACCCAGATCACGAAGCTCCAGACCTCCTTGGGGTCCCAGCCCCAGTAGCGGCCCCAGGCGTGCTCGGCCCAGATGGCGCCGCCGATGATGGTGAAGGTCCACAGCACGAAGCCGACGGCGTTGAGCCGGAACGACAGCACCTCGAGGGAGGTCGGCGTCGGCAGGCGGTCCAGCCAGCGGAAGCCCGGGCGGCTCAGGTACGGGGAGCCGGTGTCGCGGCTGTCGCGCAGCAGCTGCAGCACGGACGAGACGAACGCGACCGTGAAGATGCCGGCCGAGCAGATCGCCACGCCCACGTGGATGACCAGCCAGTAGTTCTGCAGCGCCGGCTGCACGCCCGTCGCGGCCACGTAGAAGACGTTCAGCCCCAGCACGAGGAACAGCACCGCCAGGCCGGTGACGAACGCGCCCAGGAACCTGAGGTCCTTGCGCAGGTTGATGCCGAGGAAGACGGCGAGGGCCATGAACGAGCCCACCAGCGTGAACTCGTACATGTTGGCCCACGGCGTGCGGCCCGCGGCGATGCCGCGCAGCACGATCGCGGCGAGCAGCAGGGCGGTGCCCAGCCACGTCGTCGACATCGCGATGCCGGCGGCGCGCCGACGGGCGGGGGCGGGCGGAGCCGCCGCCTTCCCGTCCGCCGGCGGCGCGGCTGCCGGAGCGCCGGCCCCCACCGCGACGGGCGTGCGCGCCTCGGCGCGGGCGTCGGCCCGCTGCTCGGTGCGGCGCCCGAGGTCGATCGCGAACGCGACGAGCGCGATCGTGAGCGCCGTGGCCGCACCCCACACGAGCAGCACGCTCAGCTCGGCGATCTGCATGGTCAGTCCTCCGTGGCTGTCTTCGGGTTGTCGTCCGGCGCGTCGTCCGGCGCGTCGTCCAGGCGGCCCGGCACCGACGCCAGGGCCTTGTCGACCTCACGCTGCAGGCCGGCGTCGTCCCCGCGGGCGAGCCCGGCGAGCTCGACGTGCGTGACGGACCGTCCGTCGTCGTCCGTGGTCTCCCATGATCGCACCCACACGCGCCGGCGCGGCGTGAACAGCGAGACCGCGAGGCCGGTGAGGGCGAGCAGGGCGAAGGTGAGCACCCAGGTGAGCGACGGGTCGTGCCGCAGGTCGAGCGCGACGTAGCGGGGCACGTCCTTACCGAGGGTCACCGTGCCGAGGCCGTCGGGCAGGTCGACGGTCTCCCCCGGCTTCACCAGGAGCTTGATGGTCGACCCGTCCTCGTCCACCGACGGCGTGAGGTTCGCGGTGTCGAGGCGGTACACGTTCTGCGGCACGCCGTCGTCCAGGCCCAGGTCGCCGCGGTACACCTCGAGCACCATCAGCGGGTTCTGCGGCTGCGGGAAGACGGAGCGGGCGGAGCCGTCCGCGTCGACGACGGCGGTCGGCAGGAAGTACCCGACCAGGCCGATCTGCTCCTGCCCCTTGGACACGTCCGGCACCTTCACGACGCCGCGCGACGTGTACATGGTGTCCTCGGGCAGGAACGGGACCCGGCCGGAGAACGCCAGCTCGCCGGCGCCGTCCTTCACGGTGATCTCGGGCGCGAAGCCGTTGCCCTGCAGGTAGATCTTGGCGCCGTCGACCGTGAGCGGCTCGTTCACCTTGATCGTCTCGTCGTGGGACGTGCCGTCCGGCTCGGTCGCCGTCACGTAGGCGGTGAAGTCGCGCGCCTGCGCGAACGCGACCGTGTCGGAGGCGAACTTGGACTCGAACGAGTCGAGCGTCATGGAGAACGGCGACAGCGACGACGGCCGGAACCAGGCGCCCTTGTCGAAGGTGTCGTAGTCGACGACGGCGTTGGCGAAGCCGCGACCCTCGGTGACGATCGCCTGTCCGCGGTAGTGCATCAGCTGGCCGAGGGCGACCGAGACCAGCAGGCCGAGCAGCGCCAGGTGGAACAGGAGGTTGCCGGTCTCGCGCAGGTAGCCGCGCTCGGCGGCGACGGTGCGGGTGGCCGGTCGCCCGAGGCGGGGCTCCTCGGCGCCGACGTCCACCCGGAAGGTGGGCAGCCGGCGCAGCGGCCCGCGCAGGTGGGCGGCGACCGCGTCCGTGACCTCGTCGGGCGACGCCGTCGTGCTGGCCTGGGCCGTCGCGGGGAACCGGCCGAACCGCACCGGGGTCTTCGGCGGGCGGTTCCGCAGGTTGCGGGCGTGCGCGATCGTGCGCGGCAGGATGCAGCCCACCAGCGAGACGAACAGCAGCAGGTAGATCGCCGAGAACCAGACGGAGCTGTAGACCTCGAAGAAGCCGAAGCGGTCCAGCCACTCCCCCAGCGTCGGGTGGTCGCCCAGGTACTCGAGCACCGCCGCGGCGTCCTGGCCTCGCTGGGGCAGGATCGAGCCGGGCACGGCCGCGACGGCGAGCAGCATCAGCAGCATGAGCGCGACGCGCATGCTGGTGAGCTGGCGCCACATCCAGCGCAGCGTGCCGCGCCAGCCGAGCGACGGCAGGGTCGGGGCGCCGCCGGACTTCTGCGGCCCGCCCGCGGCCGCGGCCGGCGCGTCGTCCGAACGGCCCTCGACGAACGCGTCGTTGATGCCCTCGGGGCGGTAGGTCGCCTTCTCGCTCATCACACCACCGTCACGTATCCGCTGATCCAGCCCTGGAGCTGGCTGGTCCACGCGGACCAGATGCCCGTGACCAGGGCCAGGCCGACCAGCACGAGCAGGGCGCCGCCGGCCCGCTGGATGCCCAGGCGGTGACGACGCAGGAAGCCGAGCATGCGCTGCGACGACTGCAGCCCGAGCGCGACCAGGAGGAACGGCACGCCCAGCCCGACGCAGTACGCCACGCCCAGCACGATGCCGCGCCCGGCCGACGCCTGGTCGAGGGACAGCGCCTGCACCGCGGTGAGCGTCGGGCCGATGCAGGGCGTCCAGCCGAGGCCGAACACGATGCCCAGCAGCGGCGCGCCCCACAGGCCCGCCCGAGGGCTGAGGTGCATGCGCCGCTCGCGCTGCAGGAACGGGACGGCGCCGAGGAACGCGAGGCCCATGAGGATCACGACGACCCCCAGGACCCGCATGATCGTGGTCTCCCACTGCACCAGGTACGAGCCCAGCGCGCCGGCGGCGGCCATGAACGCGACGAACACCGCGGTGAAGCCGAGCACGAACAGGGCCACACCCGCGACGACGCGCCGGCGGCCCGGGTCCCGCGGCGCACCGGCGCGGGCCTGCGGCCCGCCCGCCGACGCGGCCGCCATCCCGCTGACGTACCCGACGTAGCCGGGCACCAGCGGCAGCACGCACGGCGACGCGAACGACACCAGGCCGGCGATCAGCGCCACGGGCAGCGCCAGCAGCATCGACCCGCTCCACACCGTGGTGGCGAAGGCGTCACCCATCAGGCGCCCTTCGCCGCGCCGTCGCCCGAGCCGCCGGACGACTCGGCGAGCACCTCGTCGACGATCGCGTCGAGCGTGGACGCCTCTGCCTGCCCGATGACGCGCGCCGCGACGCGGCCCTCGGCGTCGAGCACGACCGTGGACGGGACGGCCTGCAGCGGCACGACGCCGGAGAGCCGGGCCACGACCTTGCCGGTGCTGTCCGCGACGGACGGGTACGGGACGTCGAAGGTGCGCTGGAACGAGGTGGCCGCGCCGGCCTCGTCCTCCGTGTTGATGCCCAGGACGCGCACGCCGTCGGCCTCGCGGTCGTTCGCGAGGGCGACGAGGTCGGGGGCCTCGGCGCGGCAGGGGGCGCAGCCGGCGTACCAGGTGTTCACGACGACGACGTCGCCGAGCCAGTCGGCGGTGCTGATGTCGTCGCCCTCGAAGGTGGTGCCCTCGACGGTGACGACGTCGCCGCGGTCGCCCGCGTCCCACTGCTTCACCGAGCCGTCGCCGGAGACGAACCCCTGGCCGACGACGTCGCCCGCGCCCGAGTCCTGCGGGCCGCACGCGGCGAGGAGACCGATCCCGAGGACGGCGCCGACCGCCACGGTGGCGCGCCGCCGGGCGCGCGGGGAGGTGCTGCGCATCATGCCCCCGGCACCGGGTCGGCGCCCGCGAGCAGGTCCGCCGCGGGCTCGGTGTAGTGCAGCCCGACGAACGTGTCGCCGTCGAACCGCAGCGAGGTCATGGACGCCAGCGAGCACTCGCGCCGGCGCGGGTCGTGCGCCAGGGAGCGGGCCTCGAACGAGCGGCGCGTCACCCAGACGGGCAGCTGGTGGCTGACCAGCACCACCTCGTGCCCGGCGTACGCGCGGCGCGCGTCGTCCACCGCGGCGCGCATGCGCGCGACCTGGTCGGCGTACGGCTCGCCCCACGACGGGCGCAGCGGGTTCCACAGGAAGCGCCAGTAGCGGGGGTGGGCCAGCTGCGCCGGGTTGCTCCCGATCGTCGTGCCCTCGAAGTGGTTGCCGGCCTCGACGAGGCGGTCGTCGGTGGCGAGGGTCAGGCCGAAGGCCTCGGCCGTCGGGGTCGCGGTCTCCTGCGCGCGCTGCAGCGGGGACGCGACGACGCCGGCGACGTCGTGGCCCGTGCCGGACAGGTGCTCCGCCACGCGGCGCGCCATCGCCTGACCGCGGTCGGACAGCCGATAGCCGGGGATGCGCCCGTAGAGGACCCCGTCCGGGTTGTGGACCTCGCCGTGCCGCACGAGATGGACGGTGGTGGTGGCCATGGGTCCCAGTGTCCCAGAACTCCGGGGTACCCAGGTCCCGTCCAGCCAGGGGTGACGCCGCTCACGTCAGGAGGTCGCGGGGCCCTTGGCCGCCTCGGCGACCTTCGCCATCGCGCGGCCCAGGACGGCGAACTCCTCGTCGGTGAGGGTGTCGACCAGCAGCCGGCGCACGGCGGTGACGTGGCCCGGCGCGGCGTCGACGAGCGCCGCGTACCCGGCGTCGGTCATGACGCAGTTCACGCCGCGCCGGTCGCCCGGCACGGGGGTGCGGACCACGAGGCCGCGCTGCTCCATGCGGTCGACGGTGTGCGTGAGGCGGCTGCGCGACAGGGCGAGGAACTCCGCGAGCGCCGACATCCGCAGCGTGCGCTCGGGCGCCTCGGACAGCTGCACCAGCAGGTGATACTCGCCGAGCGTCACCGGCAGGCCCTCGTCGTGCGCCGTGCCGAGCGCCTCGAAGAAGCGGGACGTCCCCTCCAGGAAGCGTCGCCACGCCCACTGCTGGCCCTCGTCGAGCCAGCGCACCTCTGCGTCCGCGCGCTGTCGCGCTCCTGTCGTCCCGCCCACGGGGAATAGGTTACGAGACGCGGGTGTTCACCCCCTCGTGACGGTAGTTGAGTGCTCAACTACCTGGTGACACCGACCGCACGACCTACTCCGAGGAGACACCTATGACCGCGCTGCCCGCAGGCCTCACCGCCGGTACCTACGCCATCGACACCGCCCACTCGACCGCCTCCTTCGCCGTGCGCCACGCGGGGATCGCCAAGGTCCGCGGCACGATCGCGATCAGCGGTGGCTCGATCACCGTCGGCGACGAGCTCGAGTCGTCCGCCGTCTCCGCCGAGCTGGACGCGGCGTCGGTCAACACGAACGACGAGAACCGCGACAACCACCTGCGCAGCGCCGACTTCTGGCACGCCGAGGAGAAGCCGACCTGGAGCTTCGTCTCCAAGGCCATCTCGGCGGACGGCGACGACTACACGATCGCCGGCGACCTCACCATCAACGGCGTGACCAACTCCGTAGAGCTCCCGACCGAGTTCACCGGCACCGCCACCGACCCGTTCGGCAACGCCCGCGCCGGGTTCGAGTCGCAGATCGAGATCTCGCGCAAGGACTACGGCCTCACGTGGAACGCCGCGCTCGAGACCGGCGGCGTCCTGGTGGGCGACAAGGTCAAGATCGCCCTCGACGTCTCGGCCATCAAGCAGGCCTGAGGCCTCGCCGAGGTAGTTCGAGAATCGCCGAGGTAGTTCGAAGGGGCGGTCCGCACTTCTGCGGGCCGCCCC
>NZ_JBSGUW010000008.1:0-16426 GCF_053608125.1 Isoptericola sp. NPDC055063
CCGCGCCCTCCTTTGAAAACCCTGTAACCCTCATGGTCGGCGCGCCTTGGGCGTTATGCACCATCTTGGAGACCGCGGTTCCGGTGAGGGTGCTGGGGGCCGGCGGTGAGCACGACGGCGGCCCGGCGCCCGACCTGGCGGCCCTCGACCCGTCGCGCGTGCTGGTGCTGGCGGCGTCGCGCCGGTCGGCCGCCCGGCTGCGCGACCGGGTCACGGCGCGCGCGGGCCGCACGGTCGGCGCGCCGATGGTGCGCACGGCAGCCTCCGCCGCGTTCGCGGTGCTGCGGACGCGCGCGGCGGCGCACGGCGAGCCGGCTCCGACGCTGGTCTCGGGGCCGGAGCAGGACCTCGTGCTCGCCGAGCTGCTCGAGGGCCACCTCTCGGGCGAGGGCACGGACCTCGACCTCCCCGCCGGGCTGCCCGAGGACTCCCTCGGCCTGCGCGGGCTGCGCCAGGAGCTGCGCGACCTGCTGATGCGCGCCGCCGAGCGTGGCCTCGGCCCCGTGGACCTGGACGAGCTGGGCCGCCGCCACGACCGCCCCGAGTGGGTGCTCGCCGCGCAGCTGTACGAGGAGTACCTGGACGTCACCACGCTGCGGCTGGGCACGCCCGACTCGGGCGCGCGCTACGACCCGGCCGGGGTGATCGACGAGGCGGCGCACGCGCTCGCGGGCTGGGACGACGAGCTGCCGGACGTGCCCCGCCCCACCTGGGACCTCGTGATCGTCGACGACTACCAGGAGGCCACGGTCGCCACCGCCCGCCTGCTGCACGTGCTGCGCGGCGCCGGCGCCCGTCTCGTGCTGCTCGCCGACCCGGACTCCGCGGTGCAGGGCTTCCGCGGCGCGTCGCCCGGCCTGGTCGGGCGCGCCGCCGCCCCCGAGCGGGCGGGCGTCGTCGGCGCGTTCGACGCGCGCACCGTCGTCCTCGGCACGGCGTGGCGGCAGCTCGAGGAGCTGCGCGCGGTGACCCGCGCCGTCACGTCGCGCATCGCCACCGTGTCCGGCGCGCTGCACCGCGGCGCCGCCGCGCGGCCCGACGACGGGGCGTCCGACGGCGAGCCGGAGGGACCCGCGGGCGCGTCCGACGCCGCCGAGGTCGCGGAGCCCCGCGAGGGCGCGCCGGGCGTGCAGGTCGCGGTGCTCGCGGGCCCGGCCCAGGAGGCGGCCTACGTGGCGCGCGAGCTGCGGGCCGAGCACCTGCTGCACGGGACGCCCTGGGAGCGGATGGCGGTCGTGGCGCGCAGCGGCGACCGGCTCGCCTCGCTGCGTCGAGACCTCGTCGCGGCGTCGGTGCCCGTCGCGCTGCTCGGGTCGGACCTGCCGCTGCGCGACGAGCCCGCCGCGTCACCCCTGCTGGCCGCGCTGCGCGTCTGCGCGGCCGGGGGCGGGGTCGAGCGCCTGATCGCGGACGAGCTGGGGGAACCGGGCGTCGGCTCCGCGCTGGACCCCGAGACCGCGGCGCTGCTGCTCACGTCGCCCGTGGGCGGGCTCGACGCGGTGGCGCTGCGCCGGCTGCGGCGCGCGCTGCGGGCGGAGGAGCTGTCGGGAGGCGGCGGGCGGTCGTCGGACGCGCTGGTCGTCGAGCTGCTCGACGACCCGGCCCGCGCGGAGACCCTGCCGGCGCCGGTGCGTCGCGGGCCGCTGGCGGTCGCGCGCGTGCTCGCCGCCGGCCGTGCGGCGGCCGCGGAGCCCGGCGCGACGGCGCAGACCGTGCTCTGGGCGGTGTGGGCCGCCACCGGGCTCGCGGACCGGTGGCGCGACCAGGCGCTCGCGGGCGGGCCGGCCGGGGCGCGCGCCGACCGCGACCTCGACGCCGTCCTCGCGCTGTTCCGCGCGGCGGAGACCTACGTGGACCGGATGCCGGGCGCCCCGGTCGCGGCGTTCGTCGACTACCTCGCGTCGCAGGACCTCCCGGCCGACTCGCTCGCGGCGTCGGCCACGGGTGCCCACGCCGTCGAGGCGCTCACCCCCGCGGGCGCGGCGGGCCGCGAGTGGGACGTCGTCGTCGTCGTGGGCGTGCAGGACGGCGTGTGGCCCGACCTGCGGCTGCGCGACTCGCTGCTCGGGTCGCAGGCCCTCGTCGAGCTGCTCGCGGGACGGTCCGACGACGCCCACGGGATGGGCCCGGAGGCCCGCCGCCAGGTGCTCGCCGACGAGCTGCGCGCGTTCGCCGTGGCCACCTCCCGCGCGCGGCGCCGGCTCGTCGTGACGGCCGTCGAGGACGCCGAGGACGCGCCGTCGGTGTTCCTCGACCTGGTGTCGCCGCCCGCCGACGACGCGGCCGGCGCGGACGGCGCGGCCGGTCCGGACGGCCCCGACCCACGGCGCGTGACCGTGGGCCCGCCGCTCGACCTGCGGGGCGTGGTGGCGGAGGCGCGCGCGACGCTGGTCCGCGCCGCCGGGGCGGACGGCGCCGTCGACGCCGCGCTCGACGGGCCCGCCTCGGTGGCGGCCGCCCTGCTGTCCGACCTGGCCGCTGCCGGGATCGCGGAGGCGGACCCGCGCACCTGGTACGGCGTCGCGGCGACGTCGAGCGACGCGCCGCTGTGGGGCCCGCAGGACGAGGTCACCGTCTCGCCGTCGAAGGTCGAGACGGTGAGCACGTGCGCGCTGAAGTGGGCGTTCGAGTCGGCGGGCGCGACGGCTCCCGACGCCACGCACCAGACGCTCGGCACGCTGATCCATGCGATCGCGGAGGATCTCCCGAAGGCGTCGCTCACGGAGCTGCGCGCGGAGCTGGACCGCCGCTGGCCGCAGCTCGCGCTGGCCGACGGGTGGCCCGCGCGCCAGCTGCGCCGCCGGGCCGAGCAGATGATCGAGCGCCTCGCCGCGTACTACGCCGAGGCGGGCGAGCCGCTGCTGGTGGAGCCCGACTTCGACCTCGTCGTGGGCCGCGCCCGGCTGCGGGGCAAGATCGACCGCGTCGAGGACGCGGGCGAGGACGGCGTGACGGTCGCCGACCTGAAGACCGGGCGGACCGCACCCGCGCGCGCCAAGGCCACGGAGCACCCGCAGCTCGGCGCCTACCAGCTCGCCGTGTCCGAGGGCGCGCTCGACCTGCCGCCGGGGACGCCCAGCGCCGGCGCCCGCCTGGTGTACGTCGGGACGCCGACGGTGGCGCCCACCCTGCGCGACCAGCCCGCGCTCGCCGTCGAGGCGGACGGGTCGAGCTGGGCCCGCGCTCTGGTCGAGGGCGCCGCCGACACGATGGCGTCCGCCCGCTTCACCGCCCACGAGAACGACCTGTGCCCCATGTGCCCCGTGCGCCGGTCGTGCCCCGTCCAGCCCGAGGGAAGGAACGTCGTCGGATGACCGACCGCAGCACCGGGTCGGCCGCCCCCGACCCCGACGACCTCCCCGGCGACGGGCGATTCGTCGACGGAACCTTCGACGACGGCCTGTTCGACGACGCGTGGGCCGCCCTGGGCGAGCCCGCCCGCGAGGCGGAGCTGGGCTTCCCGGAGCTCGCGCCCGGCGGCACGAGCGCGGCCTCGCCCGACGCGGTGCTGTTCGACGACGCCGCGCTGTTCCCCGACCCGGGGCCCGACGGCGTCCCCGCCGCCCCGGCGACGCCGCGCCTGTCGGCCCGCGAGATCGCCGAGCTGCTCGGCCGCCCCGCGCCCACGGACGAACAGGTGGCGGTCATCGAGGCGCCTCTCGACCCGGTGCTGGTCGTCGCCGGTGCCGGCTCGGGCAAGACGGAGACGATGGCGGCTCGCGTGGTGTGGCTCATCGCCAACGACCTCGTCGCGCCGGAGGAGGTGCTCGGCCTCACCTTCACGCGCAAGGCGGCGGCCGAGCTGACCCAGCGCGTGCAGTCCCGCCTGGCCCAGCTCGCCCGCGCGCAGGGGCGGGCGACGTCGGGCCTCGACCTCCTCGCGCGGCCCACGGTCGCGACGTACAACGCGTACGCCGCGTCGCTGGTCGCCGACCACGGCCTGCGGCTCGGCATCGAGCCGGGGTCGCGGCTGCTGGGCGAGGCCAACCAGTGGCAGCTCGCGGCGCAGGTCGTGGAGTCGTGGGCGGACGACCTCGGCACCGACCGCGCGGTGAGCACCGTCGTGGGCGCCGTGCTGTCACTGTCCGGTGAGCTGGGGGAGCACCTGGTACCCGTGGACGATGCGCGGGACGCGCTCGCGGACGTCGTCGCCCGGCTGGACGCGCTGCCGCTCGGGCCGCGGCAGAGGAAGCGCACCAAGGAGATCCAGGGCCTGATCGACTCGGTGGCGGAGCGCGGGCGGCTGCTCGACCTCGTGGCGGAGTACCGCCGCCGCAAGCGGGTGGCCGACGCCCTCGACTTCGGCGACCAGATCGCGTTCGCCGCCGAGCTCGCCCGGTCGGTGCCGGCGGTCGGTGCCACGGAGCGCGCGCGCTACCCGGTGGTCCTGCTGGACGAGTACCAGGACACGTCGTACGCCCAGGTGGAGCTGCTGGCGGGGCTGTTCGGCGGCGGGCACGCGGTCACGGCCGTCGGCGACCCGCACCAGTCGATCTACGGCTGGCGCGGGGCGTCCGCGTCGGGCCTCGCGCGCTTCGGCGAACGGTTCCGCACGCGCGGCGGTGCGCCCGCGGCGGTGCGCTACCTCAGCACGTCGTGGCGCAACGACGCGGCCGTGCTCGCCGCCGCGAACGTCGCGGCCGGGCCGCTGCGCGAGCGGGCGCGGCACACGGGCGCCGGCGTGGACGTGCCGCCGCTGGACCTGCGCCCCGGCGCCGGCGCCGGCACGGTGCGCGCGCACGTCGCTGCCACGAGCGAGGAGGAGGCCGAGGCGGCGGCCGAGTTCGTCGCGACGCGCTGGCGCCGCGCCACCCGCCGCGACGGGTCCGACCGCGTGACGGCCGCCGTGCTCTGCCGGGCGCGGTCGCAGTTCGCGGCGGTCGAGGTGGCGCTGCGGCGCCGCGGGCTGCCGGTGGAGGTCGTGGGCCTGGGCGGCCTGCTGACCACGCCGGAGGTGGTGGACGTCGTCGCGCTGCTGGAGGCCGTGCACGACCCGTCGCGCGGCGACTCCCTGCTGCGGCTGCTCACGGGCCCGCGCGTGAGCCTCGGCGCGGCGGACCTGCACGCCCTCGGCTCGTGGGCGTCCGACCTGGCGCGGGCCGACGGCGCCCGGCCCGGCACCACCCGCCCGGGTGGGCCGGACGGCGGCCCCGAGAGCCCCCACGGCCCGGACGACACGGACGGCGAGGAGCCGGTCGTGATCGAGGGCGACGTGGTGGACCACCGGTCGATCGTCGACGCGCTGGACGACCTGCCCGCCCCCGGGCGGCCGGCGCGCGACGGCCGGGTGCTGTCGGCGGACGGGCACGGCCGGCTGACGGCGCTGGCACGGCTGCTGCGCGAGCTGCGCGGCCTGACCTACCTGTCGCTGCCGGAGCTCGTGGTCGCGGCGGAGCGGGCCCTGGGGCTCGACGTCGAGGTCGCGACGGCGCAGGTGCTCGCCGACACGCTGGCGACGACGGCCGGCCGAACGGGCGGGCCGGGCCTGGGCGCCGCCGCGGCCGGGGTGAGCCTGCGCGGCCGCGAGCACCTCGACGCCTTCCGAGACGTGGCGGCGAGCTTCGCGCAGTCGGCCGACGTGGCGACGCTGGGCGCGTTCCTCGCGTGGCTCGGTGTCGCGGGCGACCAGGAGCGGGGCCTCGACATGCCGGTCCGCGAGCCCGACCCGGACGCGGTGCAGGTCATCACGGCGCACGCGGCCAAGGGCCTCGAGTGGGACGTCGTCGCGGTGCCCGGCCTGGTGGACGGCGTGTTCCCCAGCCAGGCGGAGTCGTCGCAGGGGCGGCTGGACGGCGGCTGGCTCACCGACGTGTCGTCCCTGCCGTACCACCTGCGCGGCGACGCCCCGGACCTGCCCGAGTTCACGTGGGCGGAGGCCTCGGACACCAAGGACCTCGCCGCCCGCCGCGACCAGTTCCGCGCGGACTGCGGCGCGCACCGCCTGGCCGAGGAGCGCCGGCTGGCGTACGTCGCGTTCACCCGGGCACGACGGGAGCTCTTCCTCACCGCGCACTGGTGGGGCACGGGCAGCGCGCCGCGCCGCGTCTCGCCGTTCCTCGCGGAGCTCGTCGAGTCGGGGGTCGTGGACGCGGACGGCTGGGCGGCCCAGCCGGACCCGTCGGCCGGCAACCCCCGCGACGCGGTGGAGCACGCCGCACCGTGGCCCGCGCCCGAGGACGGCACGCAGCGCCCGGCCGACGGCGCGGAGCCCTCGGCGGACGGCACGCCCGGGGCCGGGCCCACGCCGCGCGAGCTCCTGCGTCGGACGGCCGCCCTGGTCGAGGCGGCCCGCGCAGCGGGAGGCGGCGCCGCGACGGGCGTGCTGCGCGACGCGTCCGGCCGCGACCTGGTGGTGCTGGCCGGCACGCTGCTCACGGAGCGCGGCGAGCGGGCGTCGCGCGAGGTGGAGATGCCGGCGCACGTGTCGGCGTCGGGCCTCGTCCGCCTCGCGGGGGACCGGGAGGCGTTCGCCCTCCAGCTGCGCCGCCCTGTGCCGCAGGAGCCCACGGTGCACGCGCGCCGCGGTACCAATTTCCACGAGTGGGTGGAGCGGTTCTTCACGTCGTCGTCACTGGTCGACGTCGACGACCTGCCCGGCGCCGAGGACGGCGAGATCGCGCCCGACGTCGACCTCGATACGCTGCGCCAGCGATTCCTGGACTCGCCGTGGGCGGCGCGCGCCCCGCTCGCGGTCGAGGTCGACGTCGAGACGCCGGTCGCGGGGGTGATGCTGCGCAGCCGGATCGACGCGGTGTTCGCCGACCCGGACGCACCGTCCGCCGCGGACGGCGAGCCGCCCGCCGTCGTCGTCGTGGACTGGAAGACGGGCCACGAGCCGCGCGATGCGGAGGCACGCTCCGCGCGCGAGGTGCAGCTCGCGGTCTACCGGCTCGCCTGGTCGCGCTATACCGGGCTGCCGCTGGACCGGGTGTCCGCCGCGTTCGTCTACGTCGCGAGCGGTACCACCGTGCGTCCGCGCCGGCTGCTCGACGAGGCGGAGCTGGAGGCGCTGGTGCGCGGCGAGCCCCTCCAGCGGTAGCCGGCAGCCGTAGTCACCAGCGGTAGTCGAGGAACTTCCCGTCGAGGGTCACGACGACCCGGTCGCCGTCGGGGTGCGGACGGCGGGCGATGTCCACCTGGAAGTTGATGGCGGACATGATGCCGTCGCCGAACTCCTCGTGGATCAGCTCCTTGAGCGCGGGCCCGTACACCGCCAGCGCCTCGGTGAACCGGTAGATCGTCGGGTCGGTGAGGACGGCCTCGTCGCGCAGCCGGTACGGCTGGCGCCGCAGCGCCTCGGCGACGTCCTCGCCGAGGCCGAGTAGCGCGCACGCGGCGGCCGCCTGGTCGGCGCTCATCGGGTGGCTGCCCAGCAGGGCTGCCGTCGTCCAGACGAGCGGGGTGCCGAGGGCGTCGGCGATCTTCTGCCAGGTCAGCCCGGAGCGCAGGCGGGCCGTGACCACGAGCTCGGCGGCGGCGGCCTTGGTCATCATCGGGTCCATCGGTGTCCTCCTCAGGCGACGGGGGCCGCGACGCGGTCGTCGGCGGCGGGCTCGGTGGCGGACCCGGCGGACGCGGGGCGCCGGCGCTCAGGCCGGGTGCGGTAGTGCGTGAGGTACAGGGGCAGGCCGACGAAGGTCAGGCCGCCGACGAGGTTGCCGAGCACGGTGGGGATCTCGTTCCACACGAGGTAGTCCATGACGGTGAAGTCGCCGCCGAGCAGGAGGCCGGAGGGGAACAGGAACATGTTCACCACGGAGTGCTCGAAGCCCATGTAGAAGAAGAGGAACACGGGCATCCACATCACGACGGCCTTGCTGATCGTGTCCTTCGACATGAGGAAGGCGACGACTCCGGTCGAGACCATCCAGTTGCACAGGACGCCGCGCACGAAGAGCGTGAGCATGCCCGCGGCGCCGTGGTCCGCGTACCCGACGGTGCGGCCCTCGCCGATGTGCCCGATGGCCTGGCCCACCTCGTTGGGCGCCACGTCGAAGCCGTAGGTGAACGTGATCGCCATGAGCACGGCCACGGTGAACGCGCCGGCGAAGTTGCCGCAGAACACCAGACCCCAGTTGCGCCACATGCCGCCCCACGTGGCCCCGGGGCGCCGTGCGATGACGGCGAACGGCACCAGCGTGAACACGCCCGTGAGCAGGTCGAAGCCCATCAGGTACAGCATGATGAAGCCGATCGGGAAGAACACCGCCCCGAGCAGCGGGTTGCCGGTGTTCGTCGAGATGGTCACCGCCATCGCGGCGGCGAGCGCGAGGATCGCCCCGCCCATGAAGGAGCGGATGAGGGTGTCCCGGGTGGACATGAACAGCTTCTTCTCGCCCGTGGCGATCATCTGCGAGACGAAGTCCTGGGGCATGACGTACGACATGGAGGACCCTTCGGCCAGAGGGGTGGCGCTTGCGTGCCGCCGAGTCTGTCCGTCGCAGGTTGTCGCCACGTCGCGGGCGCGTTGAGGTCGTGTTTCGCCTGGCCCGGGACGCGTCATGCCGTCGTTTCGCGCACCTCGCAGCGCGGCCGGCCCGGCCGTGAGGTGGCCGGGGCCCGGGTCAGGCGGGGGCGTCCTCGCGGGTCGCCTCGTCGAGGTCGGCCAGCATGGCCTCCGCGTCCGCGACGACGTCGGCCAGGTTGCGCCGGACGCCGTGCAGCAGCCACCGTGCGAGGGCCAGCTCGCCCACGAGCAGGGCGCGGTCGACGAGCCGCGCGTCGTGCAGCTCGGTACGGCGTAGCTGGTACGCCTCCATGATCGAGTCGACCGCGTCGGGCGGGGCGGCCACGAGCAGCCAGGCGAGGTCGTCGGCGGGGTCCGCCACGCGGGCGTCGGACCAGCCGCTGATCGCGGTGACCCGCCCACCGGTGACGAGCATCTGGTCGGTGGCGAGGTCGCCGTGCACGACGACGGGCTGGAAGCGCCACAGCGCCACGTCCTCGAGCGCGGCCTCCCAACGGCGCAGCAGCGTCGGCGGCACGAGGCCGGTCGCGGCGGCCTCGTCGAGCTCCACGAGCCGGCGCTCGCGATACTCGGCCGCGGTGTACGACGGGAGCCCGCAGGACTCGACGACGGAGGCGGGCAGCTCGTGCACGGCGGCGAGGGTGCGGCCGAGGTCGGCGGCGAGGCCGGGCCCGGGCCGCAGGGCCTCGAGGTCGAGGGCGGTGCCGGTCACGTGCCGGTGGACGACGGCGCGCCCTCCCTCGGGCAGCAGCGCGAAGCCGGCCACCTGCGGCACCGTGAAGGGCAGCACGCCGGCGTCCACGTAGAGGTGCAGCGCCTCCAGCAGCTCGGTCTCCGCCTCCAGGGCGGCGCCGGCCATCGTGGTCCGGGGCGCGCGCACGAGCCAGTCGACGCCGTCGTCGGCCGTGACGACGGCGACGTCGTAGTCGCCCGGCAGCTCCTCGGGGCGGACCGAGCGGGCGTCCAGGCCCGGGACGGCGGCCGTCGCGAGGGCGGCGAGGGCGAGCGGACTGCGTGGCACCCGCCCACCGTAGACGCTGCCGGGGCCCGCCCGGGGGCACCGCGGCGCGCGTGTCCGCCGTCGTCCCGCCGCGAGAGCCCGGCGGGTACGGTCGGGGCGTGACGGCTCCCTTCCCGCTCCCGGACCTCAGCTACACCCGCGCCACCCACGACCGTGCCTCCGAGCGGCGCGGCGAGCCGGGGCTGCTGCCCGGCCTGCTCGCGGATCCCACGACGCGCGTGGTGCTCGTGCTGCGCGGGCGCGTGGCCGTCGACGACGCGGGCGAGGTCCTGCTGGTCGACCCGGCGACCGTGACGAGGCTGCCCGCCGAGCAGGAAGGCGCCGACCGGCCCGAGGTGCACGCGCCGGGCCACCGATGGCTGTTCCTCGGCGTCGCGGAGGACGGCGCCGGGCTTCTCGGCCTGGTCCTGCCCGACGAGGCGGACGCCGACGCGGTCGGGATCGAGGGTGTGTCCCCGGCGTCGCCCGCCGCGCGGCTGGCGCGGGAGCACGCGTGGGCGGGGCTGCGCGAGGTGGGCGGGCGCCGCGGGGACGGGCTCGCGTCCGAGGCGGTCGCGCTGGCCGCGTGGCACGCGTCGCACCAACGGTGCCCGCGCTGCGGGGAGCCGACCGTCGTCGAGCAGGCGGGCTGGGTGCGCCGGTGCCCGGCGCAGGACGTCGAGATCTACCCGCGCACCGACCCCGCCGTGATCATGACGGTGGTGGACGACGACGACCGCCTGCTGCTGGGGCACGCCGCGCACTGGCCAGCGGGCCGGTTCTCGACGCTCGCGGGCTACGTGGAGCCGGGGGAGGGCCTCGAGCAGGCGGTGCGCCGCGAGGTCGCGGAGGAGACGTCGGTCGTCATCGGCGACGGGCCGGGCGACGTCGTGTACCGCGGGAGCCAGCCGTGGCCGTTCCCGGCGTCGCTCATGCTCGGCTTCCGGGCGCGCGCGGTGGCGACCGACGTCCGGGTGGACGGCGCCGAGGTGACCGACGCGCGCTGGTTCACGCGCGAGGAGCTGGTCGCGGGCGTGCGCGCCGGCGAGATCGGCCTGCCGGGCCGCCCGTCGATCGCACGCGCGCTGGTCGAGGAGTGGTACGGCGCGGAGCTGCCCGGCTGAGGTCGGGCAGCAGATGTTTCAGCAGGTCAGGCAGCGAGGCGCGACTTCACGTCGTGCAGCGACGGGTTCGTCGCGGCGGAGCCGTCGGGGAAGACGACGGTGGGCACGGTGCGGTTGCCGCCGTTGACCTGCTCCACGAACGCCGCGGTCTCCGGCTGGTCCTCGATGTCGATCACCGTGTAGCCGATGCCCTCGGAGTCGAGCTGGGTGCGCAGCCGGCGGCAGTAGCCGCACCACGCGGTCGAGTACATCGTGACGGTGCCCGGCTCGGGGAGCTGCGGCGCGGCGTCGGTCATCGGGGTCCTCCTGTGCTGATGCTCCGGGCTGGTGCCCGTGCTCGTGCGGCCGCCTGGGGACGACGGGCGCGGGATGTCGGCGACGGCTGCGAGAATCGCAGACGATGTCGACTGCCACCAACTCCCCGAACGCCCTCGTTCATCCCGACGCGATCCTCGACGCGCTCGACCCCGAGCAGCGGGACGTGGCGCTGGCCCTCGCCGGGCCGGTGTGCGTGCTCGCGGGCGCGGGCACCGGCAAGACGCGCGCGATCACGCACCGCATCGCCTACGGGGTGCGTTCCGGCGCGTACAAGCCGACCTCCGTGCTGGCGGTGACGTTCACCGCGCGCGCCGCGGGGGAGATGCGCACCCGGCTGCGCGACCTCGGGGTGGCCGGCGTCCAGGCGCGCACGTTCCACGCGGCCGCGCTGCGCCAGCTCGGCTACTTCTGGCCGCGCGTGGTCGGCGGCGCGCCGCCGCGGATCCTCGAGCACAAGGCGCCGGCGGTCGCGGAGGCCGCGCGCCGCGTCGGCGTGAGCGTGGACCGGGTCGCCGTCCGCGACCTGTCGTCCGAGGTCGAGTGGGCCAAGGTCTCCCTGGTGACGGCGGAGGACTACGTGAAGGCCGCGGCGGTCGACGACCGGCCCGCGCCGTCGGGCTACGACCACCAGACGGTGGCGCGCCTCATCACGGCCTACGAGGACGTGAAGACCGAGCGGGGCGTCATCGACTTCGAGGACGTCCTGCTGATGCTCGCGGACATGCTCAACTCCCACAAGCAGGTGGCGGACGAGGTGCGGTCGCAGTACCGGCACTTCCTCGTCGACGAGTACCAGGACGTCTCGCCCCTGCAGCAGTTCCTGCTCGACCAGTGGCTGGGCGGGCGCAAGGAGCTGTGCGTGGTCGGCGACCCGTCGCAGACCATCTACTCCTTCACGGGCGCGACGCCGCACTACCTGCTCGACTTCACGCGGACCTACGCCGACGCCCAGGTGGTCCGCCTGGTGCGCGACTACCGCTCCACGCCGCAGGTCGTGCACTTGGCCAACCAGGTGCTGCGCCGCGGTCGGGTTCCGGGAGCGCTCGAGCTCGTCGCCCAGCGTCCCTCCGGCCCGCCCACGAGCTTCACGACGTACGACGACGACGACGCGGAGGCTTCCGGGATCGCGGCCCGCGCGGGCCGGCTGATCGCGTCGGGGGTGCGCCCGAGCGAGATCGCGGTCCTGTACCGCACCAACGCGCAGTCGGCGGCGTTCGAGTCGGCGCTCGCGGACGCGGGCATCAGCTACCTGGTGCGGGGCGGCGAGCGGTTCTTCCAGCGCAAGGAGGTGCGCGACGCGATCGTGCTGCTGCGCGGCGCCGCCCGCTCGGCGGACCCGGAGCAGCCGATGCCGGAGCAGGTGCGCGACGTGCTGACCACGGCGGGCTGGTCGGAGCAGCCGCCCGCGGCCCGCGGCGCGACCCGGGAGCGGTGGGAGGCCATGCAGGCGCTCGTCGGCCTGGCCGACGACGTCGCGGCCGCCGCGCCCGCGGACGCCCCGGCCACGGTGGCCACGCTGGTCGGCGAGCTGGAGGAGCGGGCCTCGGCGCAGCACGCGCCGACCGTGGAGGGCGTCACGCTGGCGTCGCTGCACGCGGCGAAGGGCCTGGAGTGGGACGCCGTGTTCCTGGCGGGCGTGAGCGAGGGCCTCATGCCCATCTCCCTCGCCGAGACGGACGAGGCCGTGGCGGAGGAACGCCGGCTGCTCTACGTGGGCGTCACCCGGGCGCGCGAGCACCTGGAGCTGTCGTTCGCTCGCTCCCGCAACCCGGGCGGGCGGGCGACGCGCAAGCGGACGCGCTTCCTCGACGGGTTGTGGCCGGACGACCCGGCGGACCGACGCGGCCGCGGGCGGGGCCCGCGGGGCCAAGCCCGGCAGCAGCTCACGGGGGAGCACGACGTGGCGCTGTTCGACGCGCTGCGCGAGTGGCGACTGTCGGTGGCCCGGGACACCGACAAGCCGGCGTTCACCGTGCTCGGCGACGCGACGCTCGCCGCCATCGCGGAGCTCAAGCCCACCTCCGTGGCCCAGCTCGCGCGGGTGAACGGCGTCGGCCCCGCGAAGATCGACCGGTACGGGCAGACGATCCTCGCGATCGTCGCCGACTCGATCGGCTGAGCACCTACGGGAGTTCCCGTATTTCTGCGCGGGTCCGTCCGGAGCCCTTGTCGCGGTCGTGGTGCAGTGCCAGATTTTCCCGGTACGTTCCGCGACGAGAGGCGACGATGATGTTTCCGACCGAGGACAGTGCCGTGCCGCCCCGCCCCGTCGCGCCACGGTGGCTGGCCGCCGGCGCGGCCGCCCTCCTGGTCTCGGTCCTCACGGCCTGCGGGCCCGCGGGCGCGACGCCGGGGGACGGGAGCGGCCCCCGCGCGGTGAGCGAGAGCGGGCACGGCGACCACGGCGGGGAGCACTCCGGCACCATCCACGACGAGATGTCCCCGGAGGTCCACGAGGCCTACGGGAAGGTCAAGACGGAGCGGGGCAGGGCGATCCTCTCCGACGGGCTGATCACCGCCGCGGAGGTCGAGGACCTGCGGCAGGTCCAGGTCGACTGCCTCCGCGCGGCGGGCTTCGACGCCGACCGGGACGAGAGCGGACTCCAGATCCGGACGGTCCCGGACGGGCTCGACGAGGACGGGGTGGCCGCCGCGGTCGAGACGTGCCTGGGAGACCTGCGGATCATCGGCCCGCTCGGGGTCGAGGGGGGCTCCGGCTCCTAGCCGGGACGGGCCCGTCAGGGGGCCGAGAAAATTGCTCCGAAAAAACTTCGATAAAAGATGTGGCGGTCCCGGTCGGGCCGTCTATGCTCGGAGAGTCCCAGACGGAAGTGGCGTCTGCCGAGAGGCGGATCGTCCGAGAAGAGTGAGGAGGTGGGTGCAGAAGATGGACACGATGAATCTGATCGTGATGGCGAACGCGTCTGTTGGCGCGCCGGGGTACACGTCTGCCCTCGGCGAGCTCAGCGCTGTCCGCCCGTTCCGTGCGCGGAAGCACGGAGCAGGCGCTGCCGATCTCCACATCGCACCCGACTCCGCCCCCTGGAGCCATCCGGTCTAGCAACCGGTCCAGGCCGCGGAGTCCACCCAGGACCCGCGGCTTTCGTCTTTCCGCCCAGGGAAGAAGACCTCACCAGGTCGCAGAAGCCGGCCCCCTGACTCCAGGGGTCCACCCGCAGGTCCTGAACACCGACGTTCGAATCACCCCAGGACCTGACGGAGGAACCCGTGCGCCTCGCACAGCTGTTGGACGAGCGGCTGCTCGACACGATCCCCCAGGGCGGATCCGGCCCCTGGACCCCGCATCAACCCCTCACCCAGAGCCCGGCCGAGGTGGCCGAGCTCGACCGCCAGTTCGCGGCGCTCCTGCCGTGCCGCACGGGAGACCCCGAGCTCTGGTTCGCCGAGCACACCGCCCAGGTCGAGGAGGCCAAGGCGCTGTGCCGCACCTGCCCGCTGCAGGCCGGCTGCCTCGCGGGCGCCCTCGAGCGCCAGGAGCCCTGGGGCGTGTGGGGTGGTGAGGTCTTCGTCGACGGCAAGGTCGTCGCCCGCAAGCGCGGTCGCGGCCGGCCCCGGAAGTCGGAGACCGTCGCGGCATGACCGCGCTGCGTCGCCGGGACACCCGGCGCGCCGCTGAACGCACGGGCCTCCGGCGAGTCCCGGGGGAGTGCGCCCGCACCACGTGCGGCCGCGCTTCCTCGATCTCGCCGGGGGCCCGTCGTCATGTCCGGGCCGGGGCGGGCAGGCGCGTGCACCCGCATTCGGGGTGCGGCGCGACCTCCCGCGACCGGGGCACGGCCTCGGGGAGGGCCACCTCCAGGACGCGCCCGGCGGTCGCGGGCATCGACCCGTCGAGCAGCGCGAGCACCTGGCCGGCACCGAGCGCCGCGGCGGTCGCCGCGAGGGTGGTCTCGTGGGCGACGTCCGTCGGCGGCCGGCGGGTCAGGTCGGCGACCGCCGCCGTCCAGCCGGCGTCTGCGTCCGTCGCATGCCGGTCGACGCAGCCGACGCAGGCGGACCTGCCGGGCAGCACGAGCGGGCCCACGAGCACGTCCGCCTCGCGGACCACGACGGGCAGGTGCGGCACGCCCGCGCCCAGCAGCCGCTCGTAGCGCGCGGGCCGCGCGGCGTGGGCCTCGACCACCACCACGACGTCCGGCGAGCCCCCGGCCGGCAGGGCGCTCCCCACCCGCAGGGCGGGGTGCCGGCGGCGCAGCACCTCCGCGGCCGCCTCCTCGCGCGGGCGCCCGACATCGGCCGGGGCGTACGCGCCGAGCCCGAGGTCGCCGACGTGCACGGGGTCCCGGTCGTCGAGCACGAGGGCACCGACGCCGGCCGACGCGAGCAGCTCGGCCAGGACCACGCCGAGCCGGCCGAGGCCGTGCAGCCCGACGACGCACCCGCCCCGGCGCGCGAGCGTGGCAGTGCCGCACCCGTCGGGCCGCAGCGCCCCCAGGACCGCGACGTCGGGCGACCACCCCACCGCCGCCGGCGAGGCGTGCTGGGCCTGGCGCCGCACGAGGAAGCCGCCGCCGTCGAGCGCCCGCACGATCTGGCCCTGGCGCGCCGGCGTCACGCCCCAGTGGCGGGCGCTGCGGTCCAGGGAATGGTGCCGGCGGCTCCCGAGGTCGCGCAGCCAGCGCGACTCGTGATCGGCCAGGCCGGTCAGGACGAGGCTCCAGCGCGGGTCGGTGCCGAGCAGGACCTCGCCGTCGCCGTGGTCGAGCACGGGCGTCGCGGGGCGCAGCGTGCGGGGGTCGCTCGTCCCGGTTCCCGGGCGCTCGGCGTCTGCCATGCGGTCACCCTGGCACGCGCCGCGGGCGTCGTCGGCGGGTCGTCCACAGGCCGTCCGCGGCCGGAGCCGGTGTGTTCTGCCGCACAAACCGCGCGAATCCCCGGTACCGTCGGTTCCGTGGCCCACGACACGATGACGTCGGTGGAGGTCCGGCGCAGCCGCCGGCGGACCGCCACGGTGAGCGCGTACCGCGACGGCGAACGCACCGTCGTGGCCATTCCCGCGCGCTTCTCCCGGGCGCAGGAGCGCGAGTGGGTCGCGAAGATGCTCGCGCGGCTCGAGGACAAGGAGCGGCGCCGCCGCCCGTCCGACGCCCAGCTCGTGGAGCGGGCGCACGAGCTGTCCGAGCGGTACCTCGGCGGCCACGCCCACCCGACGAGCGTGTCGTGGTCGCCCCACCAGGGGCGCCGCTGGGGCTCGTGCACGCTGGTGGACGGCTCGATCCGGATCTCGACGCGCGTGCAGGGGATGCCCGAGTGGGTGCTCGACTACGTGCTGCTGCACGAGCTCGCCCACCTGCTGCACGCCGGGCACGGCCCCGCGTTCTGGCAGCTCCTCGAGGGCTACCCGCGCACCGAGCGGGCTCGCGGCTTCCTCGAGGGCGTCTCGTTCGTCCAGGACGACGGCGGGGTGGTTGCCCTAGGGCCCGGGGGAAGAACCCCAAAACCCCCGCGGTTGGCCCCCCCCCCCCCCCCCCCCCTCGCCGCCATGGCGTGCGACGT
>NZ_JBSGUW010000008.1:16436-59404 GCF_053608125.1 Isoptericola sp. NPDC055063
TTGGGGGGGTTTGGGGGGGGTGACGGAGGAATGGGGGGGGCTGGGGTTTTCTGGGGGGGTTTTTTGTTTGTCGGGGAGGGGGGGGTTTTGTCGTTGGGGTTTGGGGGAAAGGACCCGCAGCATCCGGCGGGCTGAGCCCCCCGTCAGCCCTCCTTCGGCGCCGCGGGGCCGTCGTCCGTCGTGTCGTCCGCGCCCTTGTTCGTGCCGTGCTCCGGGTCGTCGTCCGCGCCGCCCTCCGCGGCGTCGAAGATCTGCGCGAGCGCGGCGTCGAGGTCGGACTGCTCGTCCGCCTGGGCGGCGCGGCGGGAGAAGTATCCGGCGGGGTCGTCGAGGTCCGCGGTGCCCGGCAGCAGGTCGGGGTGCGCCCAGACGGCGTCGCGCGCCTCCGGACCGCCCTCGGCGAGGACGTGCGCGAAGAGCGCGGTCGCGTCACGGGAGCGACGGGGCCGCAGCTCGAGGCCGACCAGCGTGGCGAAAGTGTGCTCGGCGGGGCCGCCGGCCGCGCGCCGACGACGGATCATCTCGCGCAGCGGGTACGTGTGCGGCAGGTGGGGGAGGGCCGCGGTCGCGGCCACCTCCGTCACCCAGCCCTCGACGAGCGCGAGCGCCGTCTCGAGGCGCAGCAGCGTGGCCTCCTGCTCCGGGGTGTGCTGCAGCCCGAAGACGCCGCCGGTGAGGGCGCCGCGCAGGGCCTCCGGGTCGCTCGGGTCGATGTCGCGCACCTGCTGCTCGAGCACGTCGAGGTCGATGGTGATGCCGCGCGCGTACTGCTCGACCAGGCCGTGCAGGTGCGCGGCGAGCCACGGCACGTGCGTGAACAGGCGGGCGTGCGCGGCCTCGCGCAGCGCGAGGAACAGCCGCACCTCCTCGAGGGGCGCGTCCAGCCCGTCGGCGAACTTCGCGACGTTCGTGGGCAGGAGGACGGTGGCGGGCTCGGACAGCAGGGGGACGCCGACGTCGGTCGAGCCGAAGACCTCGCGCGAGAGCGTGCCCGCGGCCTGGCCCACCTGCATCCCGAAGACGGCCGAGCCGAGACGGCGCATCATCTGGGCGGGGTCGAGGCCGCCGCCCAGCGCGCCCGCGGGCAGGCCGGCGAGGCCGGGCACGTCGGGCATGCCGAGCGCGCCCGCGGCGCCGAGGTCGTCGGGGAGCTGGTCGCTCAGCACGGTCGCGAGCGCGTCGGCGACGGAGGCCGCGACGGGGGCGACCAACCGGTTCCACGCGGGCAAGGTGGCCTCCACCCACTCCGAGCGGCTCCAGGCGTGCGTGCGACCGCCGGCGGGCGGGAGGTCCGTCACGGCGTCGAGCCACAGCTCGGCCACGCCGAGGGCGTCGGTCGCGGCCTTGGCCTGGCCGCCCGTGAGCGAGGGGTCGCCCTCCGCGACGGCGACCTGACGGGCGATGTCGTGCGCGACGTCCGTGTTCACGGGGCCGTCGCCGGACGCCGACAGGAGGCGCTGCACCTGCGCCAGCACGTGCTGCATGGTCGCGGGGTCGGGCGTGCCCGCCCCTGGCATGCCGGCGAGGGCGGCGGGGTCGATGCCCTGCGCGCGCATCTGGTCGAGCACCTCGTCGGTGCGCTCGCCGAAGAAGCCCTCCAGCATCGAGCGCAGCATGCGCTCGCGCTCCTCGGCACCCTCGGGGTCGTCGGGAAGGTTGCTCATGAGGCTCCTCGCCTGGCTGCGGAACGGCTGCGAACGGTTGCGGGCGGCTGCGGGCGGACGGCGGCCGGGGCCGACCGCTTCACCGTAACCACCCAGGACGTCCGACCGGTGGCCGAGGTTCCGGTGGTTCGCTCTCGGCGCAGATCCCCCGGAGCCCCCTGACGTCCGAGGTCCGGGACCTGGCGCGGGGTCCAGGAACGTCGGCGATGATGTGCCCGTGACCTTCGACCGCGACATCCTCGCGCCCGACGACCCCTCGGCGGCCGGGGACGACCCCTTCGCCGCGCCGCGTGCGTCGCTGCGCAGCGTGACCCTGGGGGTGTCCCTCCTCGTCACGGCGCTGCTCGCCGCGGTCCTGCTCGTGCTGCCGACGCCGTATGCGATCCGGGCGCCGGGGCCCACCGAGGACACGCTGGGGCTGCAGGGCGTCGACGTCGAGGGCGCGGGGGAGGCCTCGAGCGGTGGCAAGAGCGCGACGGCGCAGCCCGTCGTCGAGATCGAGGGCGCCAAGACGTACGACGTCACGGGAGAGCTGCGGCTCACGACCGTGTCCGTGTACGGCGGCCCGGGCGGCGACGTGCTGCTGGGCGACGTGCTGTGGGGCTGGGGCTCGCGGGAGCGGTCCGTGCAGCCGGTCGAGTCGATCTTCCCGGAGCAGACCACGCAGAAGCAGCAGCAGGAGGTCGGGCAGGCGCAGATGGCCGGCTCCGAGTCCTCGGCCACCGTGGCGGCGCTGACCGAGATGGGGTACGAGGTGCCCGCGACGCTGACGATCGCGGGGGCCGCTCCGGGGTCGGGGGCCGACGGCGTCGTCGAGGCGGGCGACGTCGTGAAGAGCCTCGACGGCCACGAGGTCGTCACCCATCAGGACCTGCTGGCCGACCTCGACGACGTCGAGCCGGGCGACGACGTCGTCCTCGGCGTCGAGCGCGGCGGGAAGCCGACGGACCTCACGATCACGACGGCGAAGGGCGACGGCGGCCGGGCGGCGCTGGGGGTGTACCTCGACCCGTCCTACGACTACCCGGTGGACGTGACGATCCGGCCGGGCGACATCGGCGGCCCGAGCGCGGGGACGATGTTCGCGCTCGCGATCATCACCAAGATGACGCCCGAGGACGAGCTGCGGGGCGCGCGCGTGGCCGGCACGGGGACGATGAGCGTCGACGGCGAGGTCGGGCCCATCGGCGGCATCCGGCAGAAGCTGTTCGGCGCGCGCGACGCCGGGGCGGACTGGTTCCTGGCGCCCGCGGACAACTGCGACGAGGTCGTGGGCCACGTGCCGGACGGCCTGCACGTGGTGCGGATGGCGACGCTCGAGGACGCGCGCGCGGCGGTCGAGGCGATCGGTGCCGGGAAGGGCGCGGACCTGCCGACCTGCTCGTGACCGGCCCGTGAAGGGGCTGTCGCCCGCGGGGGGACGAAGCGTGGGAACCTGAGGGATGACAGGGACGTTCACACCAGACGTCCGCCCGTCCCGAGCACGAGTGAGGTGCCCGCACCGTGTCCTTCGCTGCCCCACCCCGTCGACGTCCCGGCGGTCCGCCCGCCAAGCGTCGCCGCAGCCCCCTGGCGATCACGCTCGTCGTGATCGCCGTGGTCGTCGTCGCGCTGCTGCTCCTCGCGCAGTTCTGGACCGAGGTGATGTGGTTCGACGCGCTCGGATTCGGCAACGTGATCTGGACGGAGTGGATCACCCGCGGGGTGCTGTTCGTCCTGGGCTTCCTGGTGATGGGCGGCGCGGTCTTCTCGTCGTTCGCCGTCGCGTACCGGGTGCGCCCGGTCTACGCGCCGTCGACCCCTGAGCAGGCGACCCTCGACCAGTACCGGGAGGCGATCGAGCCGCTGCGGCGGGTCGTGACGATCGCCGGGCCGGTGGTCGTCGGGTTCTTCGCCGGTGTGGCGGCGTCCGCGCAGTGGCGCAGCGTGCTGCTGGCGATCCACCCCGCGTCGTTCGGCACGAAGGACCCGCAGTTCGGCATCGACCTCGGGTTCTTCGTGTTCTCGCTGCCCGCGCTGAGGTTCGTCGTGAGCTTCCTCATGGCCGTGGTCATCATCGCGGGCATCGCCGCCCTGGTGACGCACTACCTCTACGGCGGGCTGCGCCTGGGCCCGGTGCCGCCGGGGACCCCGCGCACCACCCGGGCGTCGCGCGTGCACCTGGCGGTGCTCGGCGCAGTCCTCATGCTGGTCATCGCGGCAAACTACTGGCTCGACCGGTACTCGCTGCTGACGGCCACCAACGGGAGCACGACGAACGCCCGGTACAACGGCGCGTCCTACTCGGACGTGCACGCCGTCATCCCGTCGAAGGAGATCCTCACGGGCGTCGCGGTGCTCGTGGCGCTGCTGTTCGTCGTCGCCGCCGTGCGCGGCACGTGGCGCCTGCCCGCCATCGGCGTGGGCCTCATGGTGGTGTCCGCGATCGCGATCGGCGGGATCTACCCCGCCGTCGTGCAGCGCTTCCAGGTGAACCCGAACGCGCAGGAGCTCGAGGCCGACTACATCCAGCGCAACATCGACGCCACGCACGCGGCGTACGGCCTGGACAGCATCGAGACGCAGCCCTACGACGCGACGACGGAGGCGGAGGCCGGCGCCCTGCGCGCGGACGCCGAGACCACGGCGTCGGTGCGGCTCCTCGACCCGCAGATCGTCAGCCCGTCGTTCCGGCAGCTGCAGCAGAACAAGCAGTACTACAACTTCGCCGACACCCTCGCGGTGGACCGTTACGACATCGACGGCGAGTCCCGCGACACGGTGATCGCCGTCCGCGAGCTCAACCTCGGCGGGCTCGGCGACGGGCAGCGCAACTGGGTCAACGACCACACCGTGTTCACGCACGGCTACGGCGTGGTGGCCGCGTACGGCAACCAGCCCGGCCCGGACGGGCAGCCCGCGTTCTACGAGGGCGGCATCCCCACGCAGGGCGCGCTCACGGACAAGGGCTACGAGCCGCGCATCTACTTCAGCCCGTCCACCACGGAGTACTCCGTCGTGGGCGCGCCGGAGGACGCCAAGCCCTGGGAGCTCGACTACCAGGCCGACGACGAGCAGGGCGGCCAGCAGGTCAACACCACGTTCCCCACGCAGGACGTGACCGCGGGCCCGTCGATCGGCTCGTTCGGCAGCAAGCTGCTGTACGCGCTGAAGTTCGGGTCGCAGGAGATCCTGTTCTCCGACCGCGTGACCGACGAGTCGCAGATCCTGTACGACCGCGACCCGATGACGCGGATCCAGAAGGTCGCCCCCTGGCTGACACTCGACCAGGGCATGTACCCGGCCGTCGTCGACGGTCGCGTGAAGTGGATCGTCGACGCCTACACGACGTCGGACGCCTACCCGTACTCGACCAGCCGGCCGATGCAGGAGGCGACCGCCGACTCGCTGACCCTCGCGGCGCAGGGCGTCCCCGTGGAGATGCCGCAGGAGGTCAACTACATCCGCAACTCGGTGAAGGCGACGGTCGACGCCTACGACGGCTCCGTGACCCTGTACGCCTGGGACACCAGCGACCCGGTCCTCAAGGCCTGGTCGGACGTCTTCCCGACGTCGGTGAAGCCGCTGTCGGAGATCTCGGGCGACCTGATGAGCCACATCCGCTACCCCGAGGACATGTTCAAGGTGCAGCGGACGCTCCTCACCCAGTACCACGTGGACGACGCCGGCCAGTTCTTCTCCGGCCAGGACTTCTGGGCCAACCCGGAGGACCCGGTCGCGAACACGAAGGCGCCCGCGGCGAAGCAGCCGCCGTACTACCTGTCGCTGCAGATGCCCGGGCAGAAGGACTCGGCGTTCTCGTTGACGAGCACCTTCATCCCCGGCGGCAACACCGACCGCGAGATCCTCACCGGGTATCTCGCTGCCGACGGCGATGCGGGCTCGACGGCGGGCAAGGTGGCGGACGGCTACGGCGAGCTGAGGCTGCTGGAGCTGCCCCGTGACTCGACCGTGCCCGGTCCCGGCCAGGTCCAGAACAACTTCGACTCCAACCCGACGATCTCCGAGCAGCTCAACATCCTGGAGCGCGGCTCGTCGAACGTCGTGCGCGGCAACCAGCTGACCCTTCCGGTGGGCGGCGGCCTGCTCTACGTGCAGCCCGTCTACATCCAGTCCGCCGGCGGCACGCAGTTCCCGCTGCTGCGCCGGGTGCTGGTGGCGTTCGGCGACCAGACCGGTTACGCGGAGACGCTGGACGAGGCGCTGGACCAGGTGTTCGGCGGCGACTCCGGCGCGAACGCCGGCGACGCGTCGGGAGAGGCCGAGTCCGAGGTGCCGACGGCGCCGGTCGAGGGCGGGGGCGACGGCTCGACCGAGCCCTCCACGGAGCCGAGCACGGAGCCGTCCACGGAGCCGACCCCGACCGGCACGCCGTCGGGCGACGCGCAGGCACGGCTCAACTCCGCCCTCCAGGACGCGAACAAGGCGATGACCGACAGCGACAAGGCGCTCAAGGCCGGCGACTTCACCGCCTACGGCGAGGCGCAGGACCGCCTGCAGAAGGCGATCGAGGACGCCGTCGCGGCGGAGAAGGAGATCGAGTCCGCCGGCTGACGGCCGGAGGGAGCACGAGCGGGGTCGTCGGTCCACGGACCGACGGCCCCGCGCCGTTCCCGGGGAGGGACGTGGTGTGACCTGAGTCCCATCTGCCCGATTCGATTTGGTCCCTGTCCGGGGATGCCGTAATGTTCAGGGAGTCGACGCGGGGTGGAGCAGCTCGGTAGCTCGCTGGGCTCATAACCCAGAGGTCGCAGGTTCAAATCCTGCCCCCGCTACCACGGGATGTCGTCGACATCCACGAAGGCCCCGACCGGGATCCGGTCGGGGCCTTCGTCATGTCCGGGTATCGGCGCTCGGCGCGGTCTGCTCGGTGCGAAGAGTTCTTCGCATTTCTTGCGAAGAGTTCTTCGCATCCCTACGGTGCCGGTATGGATCACGACGACGAGGTCCCCGGGCCGGCGACCGAGGTCGGCACCGCCCAGCTCCGCGTGCTGGCCCATCCGATGCGCCTCGCCTTTCTGCGGCGGCTCCGGACGGAGGGGCCGAGCACCGCCCGGGCGCTCGGACGCGAGCTCGGCGTGGACTCGGGCGCGGCGAGCTACCACCTGCGCCGCCTGGCCGAGGGCGGCCTGATCGTGGAGGAGCCGGGGCTCGGCACGCGACGGGAGCGATGGTGGCGGGCCGTCACCGACTCCGTGCAGTTCGACCCCGCGGCCCACGAGGACGACCTGTCGCGCGAGTACGTCCGGTCGGCGCTCGTCGCGCTGGCCGACGACCTCCACGGCCTCGCGGCCGCCGTCCCGGCGGCGTCGGCGAAGTGGCTCGAGCGGGCGGCCTTCGTGGACGACCGCCTGCGCATCGACGACTCGACCGCCGACCAGCTCCGGTCGGACCTGCTCGCCCTCCTCGCGCGCTACCGAGCCAGGTCGGCGAACGCGGACACGGCCGCCGAGGGTGCGCAGCCGGTCGCGCCGACGATCGTCCAGGTGCAGCTGTACCGGCAGCCATGAGCGGCTCCGAGGGCTGGCGGGGGAACGCGGCGCGCTGGGTGGTGGCGTACACCGCCGCCGTCGTCGGCGACGTCAGCTACTTCCTGGTTCTCACCTGGGCGGCCGCCGAGGCCGGCGGGCCGCGCACCTCGGGCCTCGTCCTGGCGCTCGGTGCCGTGCCGCGCGCGTTGCTGATGCTGCTCGGGGGCGTGCTCGCGGACCGGGTCGAGCCGCGCCGCATCGCGATCGCCACGGACGGCGCGCGGACGCTGCTCCTCCTCCTGGCCACCGGCGCGGCGTCCTGGTTCGGGCTCGTGCCCTGGTGGCTGGCAGTGCTCGCCGTCGCGTTCGGGGTGGTCGACGCGTGCTTCATCCCGGCGGTCGGCGCCATGCCGGTGCGGCTCGTGCCCCCCGAGGCTCTCCCGCGGCTCCAGGCCTGGCGGCTGACCGGGCTGCGCGCCGGCAACGCCGTCGGCCCGGCGCTCGGCGCGGGGCTGGTGGTGCTCGGGGTCCCCGCCGCGCTCGCCTCGGTCTCGGTGCTGTTCGCCCTCTCCGTGGTGCTGCTGCTCACGGTGCGCAGCAGCGACGACGCGGTGCGGCTCGCGGCGGGCGGCTCGCCCGAGGCCCCCCTGCGGCTCTCGCAGCTCCGGCGGCACGGTCTGCTCCCGCTGGTGGTCGGCACGGCGCTCTCGGAGCTGCCCTTCTCCGGGCCGGTCGCGATCGGCGTCGTGCTGCTTGCCCAGGAGCGGGGGTGGTCCGTCGCCGCCGCCGGCACCGTGCTCGCCGCCTTCAGCGTCGGGGGGATCGTGGTGAGCGTGCTGCTCGCGGCCCTCCCGGTCGCGTCGCCGGGGCGCGCCACGACGCTCGTCGCGGCCGGGGCGACCGCGCCGCTGCTGGTGGTGCTCGGGACCACCCCGGACGCCGCGCGCGCGATCGTCGCGGGCGCACTGCTCGGGGTGACCACGGGAACGGTCATGGTGAGCTGCCACGGGCGGATCCAGCAGTCCACGCCGCCCGGTCTGCTGGGGCGGGTCACCGCCCTCCTCTCGCTGGCGACGCTCGGGCTGAGCCCGCTCACGTACGGCGCCGTCGGCATCGTCGCCGGCGTCTGGGGCGTCGGGGCGTTCTTCGCGCTCGCAGCGGGCGTCATGGTGCTGGCGGGCGTGGTGCTGGCCGGCGCGCCCCTCGCACGGCCGGGCGGGGACCGGACGTCCGTCCTAAGGTCGGAAGGAACCCACACCTCGCACGAGGGCGACGTCCGCGTGGAGCCGACGCGCGGTCGCCCGCGGCGGACCGGAGGGAGCTGACCATGCCTCGACGAGACGCAGGCCCCAGCGTGAAGGACAAGGAGCTGTACGAGGAGCTCCGCGACGAGGGCAACAGCAAGGAGAAGTCCGCGCGGATCGCGAACGCCGCCGCGGCACGCGGCCGCGGGAAGGTTGGCAAGAAGGGTGGCGAGTCGGGCTCCTACGACGACTGGACGGTGGCCGACCTCCGCAAGCGGGCCGCGGAGATCGGCATCGAGGGCCGGTCGTCGATGCGCAAGAGCGAGCTGATCGACGCGCTGCGCTCCCACTGAGCGAGGAGGCTCGCGGCGTCCCGGGCCCTGTGGATAGCCGCCGGGTCGGAAGCGAGGTCGCCGCTACGTTCGGGGTGCCGGCGGGACGCGTCGGCACCCGAACCCAGGAGCGCGAGATGCCCGAGCAGCACGCCGTCGACCTGTCCGCGCCCGAGCACCACGCCTCGCCGCCCGCCACACCGCCCGCCCCGCTGCGCGCCCCCGTCGACCCTGGTCGGCTGCGGACGCGGGCGGTCTGGGCGGTCGTCGTGGCCGCCTCCGGGATCGTGGTGGCCCTCCCCTTCGCCGGGGTCGTCGCGCTGCCCCTGGCGCACACCGCGCACGTCGACGCGCGAGGGACCGGCCCCTACGGCGACGTGACGCGGCGGCTGGCGGTCGTCGCGATCGTGCTCGCGTGGCTCGCGAACGTGGTGACGGCGCTGGCCATCCTGGCCGTCGGCTTCATGACCTACATGGCCTGGACGTACGCCGAGTCGCTCGGGACGCCGTACTGATCGCCCGACGCCCCGTACCGACGGGACGGACCGGGCACGGCGGCCGTGCTGCCTGGCCCCTCGCGTCGGCGCATGATGGGAGGACCGGGCTCGGGCGGCGGGCGGACGACGGCGCGAGGAGGCGGCGATGAGGGCGACGGTGGGCGACCGGATCGTGGTGGCGTCCGGGGTGGTCGGAGGGGCCGTGCGCGACGGGATCGTGATCGCGTGCCCGCACGGGGACGGCTCGCCGCCGTTCCAGGTGCGCTGGTCGGACACGGGGGAGGAGACGCTGGTCTTCCCCGGGGCCGACACGCTCGTGCAGCACGACGGCGGTGGCGCCGAGCCGGTGCGGCCTCCGCGGCCGGAGCCGGCGCGGGCGCTGTCCTGGGACGTGCGGGTGACCCTCGTGGAGTCCTCGGGGAGCACGACGGCCGAGGCGATGCTGACCCCCGGGCCGGACGTGGGGTCGCTGCGCGCCGTCGGGCATGCGCGCAAGGACCCGGGCGACACGGAGATCCCGGTGATCGGGGACGAGGTGGCGGCAGCCCGCGCGCTGCGGCGGCTCGCGGACGCGCTGCTCGGGCAGGCGGAGCAGGACATCTCGGCGCAGACGGGCCACCGGGCGCACGTGCATCCCTGACCGGTGCGGGTCAGGCGAGCTCGGCCCGCCGGCGCAGCAGGTGGTCGCGCTCGGGGGCGTGGTCGCACAGGGCGAGGGCCGCGTCGTAGGCGTGGCGCGCGCCGTCGAGGTCTCCGACGCGCCGCAGCAGCTCGGCGCGCAGCGACGGCAGGCGGTGCCCGGGCAGCGCCACCCCGGAGAGGGCGTCGAGGCCGGCCCGCGGCCCGGCGACCTCCGCGACGGCGACCGCGCGGTTGAGCCGCACCACCGGGGTGTCGGTCAGGGCGAGCAGCTCGTCGTACCGGGCCAGGATGCGGTCCCACGCGGTGGCGTCGGCGGAGGGGGCGATCGCGTGCTCGGCGGCCACCAGCGCCTGGAGCAGGTACGGCGCCGGGGGCGCGGCGGCGAGCGGCGCCAGGAGGTCCACGGCCTCGGCGATCTCGTCCTGGTGCCACCGGCCGCGGTCCTGGTCGGGCAGCGGCACGGGCGCGCCGTCGTCGACCCGTGCGTCGCGCCGTGAGTGCTGCAGGAGCACGAGGGCGAGCAGCGCGTCGAGCTCCGTCGAGCGGTCGGGGTCGCCGTCCGGGGGCACGACGTCCCGCAGGACCCGGACCAGCCGGACGGCCTCTCCGGCGAGCTCGGCGCGCACGACGGCGTCGCCCGTGGCCGGCGCGTAGCCGGCCGTGAAGGCGAGGTAGGCGACGTCCGCCGCGACGGCGAGCCGCTCCTCGAGCTCCGCGCCGTGCGGCAGGGCGAACCGCTCCCCGGCGAGCTTCTTGCGGGCCCGGGTGAGCCGGGCGGCCATCGTCGGCGTCGACTGCAGGAACAGCCGGGCGACGTCGGCGGTCGGCACGCCGAGCACCAGCCGCAGGCTCAGCGCGGACGCCGCCTCCCGCGACAGGCGAGGGTGCGCGCACAGGAGCACCAGGCGGAGCCGCTCGTCGGCGAGGGGCTCGCCAGCGTCCGCCATGACGCGGCGGGCCCGCGCGGCGAGGTCGGCCTCCACCTCCAGCAGCGGCATCGACCGGGCCAGGACCTGCTCGGAGCGGAGCCGGTCGAGGACCCGGCGACGGGCCGCCGTGAGCAGCCAGGCGGCGCCGTTCGCCGGAGTCCCGTCGTGCGGCCAGGTGCGGGCCGCCGCCTCGAACGCGTCGGCGAGACCGTCCTCCGCCAGGTCCAGGCGGCGGAACCGCGCGACGAGCAGGGCCAGCAGGCGGCCCCACTCGTCGCGCATGAGCGTCGTGAGCCGCGCCGAGGCGTCCGCCTCGGGCGAGATCACGGCAGGTGCGCCCTCACGCGTCGCCCTCGCCGTGGTCGACGACGGCCCGCACCTCGACGGTGCCGTCCGCACCGTCGTCGCCGGGGCCCGCCAGGATGGCGCAGACCTGCAGCAGGTCGTCGAGGTCGTCGGACTCGACCAGGTAGAACCCGGTCAGCTGCTCGGCCGTCTCGGCGTAGGGACCGTCCGTGACGACGACCCGGCCGCCGGCGTCACGACTGACCTTCTTGGCGGTGCGGGAGTGGGTGAGCTCGGCGCCGCCGGCCACGGTGTGCCCGCGCTCGGCGAGCGTCCGGGCGAACTCCTCGTGCCGCCCGTAGATCGCGGCGCGCTCCTCGGCGCTGGCCCGCTCGAAGGTGTCCTCGACGCCCGGCAGCAGTACGGCGTAGGTGGTCATGGTCCCATCGTCCTTCCTCGTGGTGTGACGTACACCTGGATGACGCGCGGGGCCGGGACGGATCGACAACCGGGGCAGCTCGAGTCCCCGGGGAAGATCGACAACCTGGCGCGGGTTGTCCTGTTCCGACCGCCATGCCGCCGGCACGCGCCGTCGGCATAGGGTCGACGACGGCGCGACCCGCCGCGTCCCCGCCCCTCGGAAAGGCCCACCCGTGCGCACCTCCCGCCCCGTTCTCGCGCTCGCCCTCGCGTCCGCCGCCACGCTCGCGCTCGCCGGCTGCTCGTCGTCGGACGGCGGCGGCGACGGCGCGCCCGCGGCGTCCGGCAGCGCGACCGACTGCCCGCCCGAGGGCATGAAGACCCTCACGGACGGCACCCTGACCGTCGGCGCGAGCGACCCCTTCGAGCCCTGGTACGTGGGGGAGCCGAACAGCGGGAAGGGCTTCGAGTCCGCGCTCGTGTACGCCGTCGCGGACGAGCTGGGCTTCGCGAAGGACGACGTCGAGTGGACGTCCGTCACCTTCGAGCAGATCATCAGCCCGGCCGTGAAGCCGTTCGACGTCGCGGCCTACCAGACGACGATCACCGACGAGCGCAAGGCTGCCGTCGACTTCTCCAGCCCGTACCTCACGAGCCGCCAGGGCGTCATCGTGGCGGACGAGGGCGAGTTCTCCGACGCCGCGAGCCTGGCCGACCTCAAGGGCGCGAAGATCGGCGTCACCGCCTCGCAGACGTCGCTCGCGGTCGCGGACGCCGCGTGGGGCGACGACGTCGAGGTGACGCCGTTCAACGCCGCAGGCGACGGGATGACCGCCCTGAGCTCGGGCACGATCGACGCGATGGTGATGGACGTCGACCAGGGCGTCGCCGCCACGACCGTCTACTTCCCGGACACGCACGTCGTCGGCTCCCTCCCGCCCGTCGGCGAGCCGGAGCAGCTCGGGCTGGTGCTCGACAAGGGGTCGTCGCTGACCGCGTGCGTGTCGGCCGCCGTCGACACGCTCGAGGAGAACGGCACCCTCGACGAGCTGCGGACCGCGTGGCTCAAGTCGGACGACGTCCCCGAGCTCTCCTGACCCCCGCGTGAGCGACCCCACGACCTCCCCGGCGACCACGCCCGCCGACGGCTGGCGGCCGTCGGACCGGGCGCGCGCCCGCGCGGCCTACCGGCGCGCCCAGCACCGCCGGGCGCTCCTCGTGGCCGGGGTCGCGACCGTCCTGGTGCTCGCCGCCGTCGTCTACGTCGTGACGACCGCCCCCGGCTGGGAGCGGGCGCGCGAGGCGTTCTTCTCGCCCGAGCGGGCGTGGGAGGTGCTGCCCGAGGTCGCGGCGGGCCTGTGGCTCAACCTGCGGGTGTGGGTGGTGGCGAGCGTCGTCGCGCTCGTCGTCGGGCTGCTGCTGGCGGTCGTGCGGACATCCCGGGTGCCCGCCCTGTTCCCGCTGCGGATCCTCGCCGTCGGGTACGTGGACGTGTTCCGCGGCGTGCCGCTGCTGCTGGTGCTGCTGCTGGTCGGCTTCGGGCTGCCCGCCCTGCGCCTGCCGTGGCTGCCGGTGAGCGCCGCGTTCCTCGGCGGGCTGTCGATCGTCGTCTGCTACACCGCGTACCTCGCGGAGATCTTCCGCGCCGGCATCGAGGCGGTGCACCCGTCGCAGGTCGCCGCCGCCCGGTCGCTGGGCCTGACGCGCGGGCAGGCGGCGCGGCGCGTCGTGCTGCCGCAGGCGGTCCGCAACGTCGCCGCGCCGGTCGCGAGCATGCTGGTGTCGCTGCAGAAGGACTCCGGCCTCATCTCGATCCTCGGCGCCGTCGACGCGATCCGCGCCGCGCAGATCGCCACCACCGGGGACTACAACTTCACGCCGTACGTGGTGGCGGGTCTGCTGTTCCTCGCGATCTCGATCCCGCTCACCCGGCTGGTCGACGCGTGGTCCGCGCGCCAGGGGTGGCGCGGCGAGCTGCGTGGCGTCGCCGGGGCGGGGGTGGTCCGATGAGCGCCGTCGTGCCGGGCGCGCCCCTGCTGTCGCTGCGCGGCGTCCGCAAGTCGTTCGGCACCGGTGACGCGCGCAAGGTGGTGCTCGACGGGGTCGACCTGGACGTCGCCGCGGGGTCGTGCGTCGTCGTCGTGGGCTCGTCGGGGTCCGGCAAGTCCACGCTGCTGCGCGTGGTCGACCTGCTCGAGGAGGTCGACGACGGGCAGGTGCTGCTCGACGGCCTCGACGTCGCCGACCCGTGGGTGGACGCCGACGCGGTGCGCGCCCGCCTCGCCATGGTGTTCCAGCAGTACAACCTGTTCCCGCACCTGCGCGTGCTCGACAACGTGACCCTGGCGCCGCGCGTCGTGCACCGGGTGCCGCGCCGGGAGGCCGAGGCGGCAGCCCTCGAGATGCTCGAGCGCGTGGGCCTCGCGGACAAGGCCCGCGCCTACCCGGACCAGCTGTCCGGCGGGCAGCAGCAGCGCGCCGCCATCGCCCGCGCCCTCGTCAGCGGCCCGGAGCTGCTGCTGCTCGACGAGGTGACCTCCGCCCTCGACCCCGAGCTGGTCGGGGAGGTGCTCGACCTCCTGCTGTCCCTGCGCGCCGAGGGCGTGGCCGGCCGCCCCACGACCATGCTCGTCGCGACCCACGAGATGGGCTTCGCGCGCGAGGTTGCCGACGAGGTCGTCTTCCTGCACGACGGGCGCGTGCACGAGCGCGGCACGCCCGAGCAGGTGCTCGGCGACCCGCAGCAGGAGCGCACGCGCGAGTTCCTGCGCCGCCTGCGCTGACGTCAGCTCCGCAGCGGCGCGGTGGCACCTGCACGGTCGACGAGGACGGCGAGCTGCTCGCGCGCGGTGAGGCCCAGCTTCGCCGTCGCCCTGCCGAGGTGCGCCTTCACGGTGGACTCGGAGAGGTAGAGGCGCTCGCCGATCTCCCGGTTCGACAGGCCGTGCGGGAGGTACGACGAGATCTCCAGCTCGCGGGCGGTGAGCCGGGCGAGCGCGTCCCGGGCCTCCGTCCGGCGGGAGTCGAGGCTCTGGCTGCCGCTCAGGTGCCGGATCACCGCGCCCGCGGACGCGTGGTCGAGGGCGCCGGCCCCGGCGGCGACCTCCCGGACGTGGCCGGCGATGTGCTCGGGCTCGTCGTCCTTGCTGAGGAATCCCTGCGCGCCCGCGGCCAGCGCCGCCACCACCGTCTCGTCCGTGCCGAACGACGTCAGCGCGATGACCGCCGGGGGCCGCGGGCGGCGGCGCAGCTCCCGGATCGCCTCCAGCCCGCCCGTGCGCCGCATGGTCAGGTCCATCAGCACCACGTCGGGCCGGTGCTCCGCGACGGCGGCCACCACCTCGTCGCCGTCCGAGGCCTCGCCGACGACGTCGATGTCCTGCGCGGTCAGCACCGTGGCCAGGAGCCGCCGCACCATCGGGTCGTCGTCGACGACGAGGACGCGCGTCACCTGCGGGATGGTAGCCCGGGGCTCCCGCGCTCGCCGGGGGACGCCCTGGTCACGCCCCGCGCGGGACCCACGGGAAGCGCGCCCGCACGACGAACGACCCGTCCTCGGGCCCGGCGAAGAGCGTGCCGCCCACGGCGGCGGCACGCTCCCGCATCCCGAGCAGCCCGGTGCCGGTGCCGGGCACGCCGGGGCCGCGGGGTGGCGTGCGGTCCAGCGGGTTGGTCACGAGGATGTCGACGCCCTGCTCCGGGGAGGCCGTCACGCGGACGTCGACGGGGGCTCCCGCCGCGTGCTTGCGCGCGTTCGTCACCGCCTCCTGCACCACGCGGAACGTCGCGCGCACGAGAACCGGCGCCGCCTTCTCGCCGTCGGACACCGCCACGGCCGTCGTCATGCCGGGGACCTCGCCGGCCATCCGCTCGAGCAGGGGCGCCGCGTCGTCGAGGGTCGCACCGGGGAACCCCGTCACCGTCTCACCCGACCGCAGCGTCGTCACCAGGGACCGCAGCTCCGCGATCGCCCGCTGGGCCGACGCGCGCATCTCGCGCGCGGCGTGCACCGCCTCCGGGTCGTCGGCACTCGTGACCTCGAGCGCCGACGCCTGCAGCGAGACCGCCGCCATGTGGTGCGCCACCGTGTCGTGCACCTCGCGGGCGACGAGCCGCCGCTCGTCCTCACGACGCACACGGTCGCGCAGGACCGCCGTCGCCGAGGCCTGCGCCTCCTGCTCCTCCCGTGCCCGCTCGGCCGCGACCCGCGCCCGCCGGACGAGGCCTGCGGCGACCGAGGCGCCGAGGAGGCCGAGCCCGACGACGACGTATGCCGCCACGGTCGGATCGGTGGACAGCACGCGGGTCTGCTCGTCGATCGTGACGAGCACCTGCGCGGCGTGCTCGCGCGTGCCGTCCCGGATCAGCGCCGCGGAGGTCGCCGCCGCCGTCGCCCCGGATGCCACCAGGCAGGTGCGTCTCGTGGCGCGGGCCAGCACCCACGGCAGTGCGAGCAGCGCCGCCGACGCGTCCAGGGGGAGCAGGACCGAGCAGGCGCACGCGCCGAGGCAGACGGCGAGCGGGAACCGCCGCCGCAGCACCAGGAGGCCCGCCAGGACGATCCCCACGAGCGCGCTCACGACGTAGAGGGCCGGGTGCAGGGCGCTGGCGGGCGCGGCCGCGTGGGATGCGAAGCCCACCGCGGTCAGGGCGCTCGCGGCGGAGACCACGACGGCGACGACCGTGCCGGCGACCGACGCCCAGCGCAGGACGGCGGAGCGGTCAGGTATCTCGCGGGTGCTCGGAGCATCCGTCGCTCGAGCGAACATGCATCGACAGTACGGCTCCGGCGCGCTTCGAGTCCGGCCGAGGCATGAGAGGTACCCGATCGGGTCATGGGGACTGCCCGATCGGGCGATGCCCTGCGGCCGCGACCGGAGCGAACCTGGGAACAGCTCGAACGCAGCATGCGTACCGACCACCAGGAGCAGCGATGACCGACCAGTTCCCGCCCCCCGCTCAGCCGACCGACCCCTCGCCCGAGCAGCCGCCCAGCCAGGCCGAGCTCAACCGGCGTGCCCGTGAGGCGAAGGCCACGGCCAAGGCCAACAAGAACTGGTTCGCGCGGCACAAGGTCCTGACCGGTGTCGGCGTCATCGCCGCCGTCAGCATCGCGGGCACGGCCATCGGCGGTGGCGGTGACGAGGACCCTGCGACCGCCGAGGCCCCGGCGGCCGCGGCGGTGGAAGCGACCGATGTCGGCGACGACCTGACCGCGGAGACGGCTGACGAGAACACCGTCGAGGACGCGGACGTCGAGGAGCCGTCCACGGAGCAGGCTGCCGAGGAGAAGACCGCGAAGGAGCCCGCCACGAAGGAGCCCGCCACGAAGGAGGTCGCGGACGGGCCCACCGTGGCACAGCAGAACGCGCTCGAGTCCGCGCAGTCCTACCTCGAGTACTCCGGCTTCTCCAAGCAGGGCCTGCTGGACCAGCTGACGTCCGAGTACGGCGACGGCTTCGAGACCGCCGACGCCACGTGGGCGATCAAGCACGTCGACGCCGACTGGAAGGCCGAGGCGGTCGAGTCCGCCGAGTCGTACCTGGAGTACGACTCGTTCTCCCGGTCCGGCCTGATCGACCAGCTGTCGAGCGAGTACGGCGACCAGTACACCCGCGCCCAGGCCGAGTACGCGGCCGACCAGGTGGGTCTCTGACGCCGTCTCCGCGCCTCGTCGGCGGCGCAGCCGCGGACCCGGGCCCCATCTCCCGAACGAAGGAACACAGTGAGCAACTCGACGCCGCCGCCCGGCTGGTATCCAGACCCGCAGAACCCGCAGTCGTCCCGCTGGTGGGACGGGCGAGCATGGGGCCCGTCAGCTCCGCCGGCCGCACCCACGACGCAGGCGGTTCCGACCCACCCCGCCGTCGTGCTGGGGACGGGCGTCTTCGTCCTCGCGATCGCCTCCCTGGTGTTCTTCTGGATCCCCGTCCTGGGCCTTCTGCTGGCTGCCGGAGCCGTCGCCTGGTCGATCGTCTCTCTGACGAGAAACCTGCGGACGTGGAAGGTCGTCAGCGCCACGGTGATCTCGTCCGTCGCGCTCGCCCTCGGCGTGGGGTTCACGGCGTCGACCGTCGGCGGCAACGATAACGGTGCAACCCCGTCGGTCGCGTCCAGCTCGACAACCGACGAGGGCGCGTCCGACGCCGCGTCGGAACCGGAGCCGTCCGATGCTTCACCCGCGGACGACCCGGACGAGTCGACACCGCCCGCTTCGCCGTCGGACAAGACCGAGAGCGAGAGGGCGTCGAGCGACGACACGAAGGCCGCGACGCCGGATCCTGCCGCGCAGTACGGCGAGCAGCCGCGGTCGGAACGAGAGTTCGTCACGATCGTCACCGACGGGTTCGCCGCGTTCGACAAGGCGGACACCGACCTCCAGCAGTCCGAGGCGATCCGCAAGCGCAATGCGAAGATCTGCGACGCGGTCGGCACGGCGGCCGACGACTGGACAGGCGTCGTCACCGACGTCGGCGCGAACGGCGAGGGCAAGGCGTGGGTCGAGATCGAGGTGGCGCCGAACATCACGGTGCAGACGTGGAACAACGCGCTCTCCGACACCTTCGACGACACTCTCATCCCGCCGGGGTCGTCGATGTTCGACAACCTGGTCGCCATGAAATCGGGCGACAAGGTGACGTTCTCCGGTGAGTTCGTCCGTGACGACGACGCGTGCGTGCAGACGACGAACATCACCCAGCATTTCAGTGGTGTCGATCCTCAGTTCCTCATGCGCTTCACCGCGGTCGGCGGGCGCTGAGGGTCTGCCTGCGCCGCGTGCTCGTTCCCCGGTCGCGCCGAACACCGCGCGGCCGGGGGAGCCGGTTTCGTTAAGGTGCCTGGAAACGGGCCGCCACCTGGCCTCGTGGTCACCATCGCTCGGAGGTCAGGGCATGCAGGGCACGTCGATCGGGTTCGTCGGCACGGGTCCGATGGGGGCGCCGATGGCGCGGAACCTGCTGACGGCGGGGTTCGACGTCGCGCTGTGGAACCGCACGTCGTCGAAGGCCGCGGCGGTCGCCGAGGGTGAGCCGCGCGCGACGGTCGCGGCGACGCCCGCGGAGGTGGCGCGGCCGGTGGTGGTCGCGATGCTCCCGGACCTGCCGCAGGTGCGCGACACCGTCGATCGCCCGGACGGGCTGCGCGCGGGGTGGGCGGCGGCCGGCGTCGTCGACCCGGTGCTCGTGGTGATGAGCACGGTGAGCCCGGTGGAGGTCACCGCCTGGGCGGGGGAACTCGCGGCTGACGGCATCCGGCTGGTCGACGCGCCCGTGAGCGGCGGCGTCGAGGGCGCGGTGGCGCGCAGCCTGAGCATCATGGTGGGCGGCGCGGACGAGGACGTCGCGGCCGTCCGGCGCGTGCTCGACGCGATGGGCACCACGGTGCGTCACCTGGGCCCGGTGGGTGCGGGGTCGCTCACCAAGACGTGCAATCAGATCATCGTCGGCGGCACGCTCAACGCGCTCGCCGAGGCGGTCGCCATCGCGCGCGCGGGCGGGCTCGACCTCGGGACGGTCCTCGAGGTGCTGGGCGGGGGCCTGGCGGGTTCGCGCCTCCTCGCCGACAAGGGTCGCCGCTACCTCAGCGGCGACTACTCGCACGGCGGCGCCTGCCGCACCCAGCTCAAGGACCTCGAGTTCGGCCTCGCCGCGGGAGAGGCGCTCGGCGTCGACACCGCCCTGACCCGCGTCGCGCGCGACCGCTACCAGCAGATGGTCGACCGCGGTGACGCGGAGCTCGACCACAGCGCCGTCATCCGCGTCGTCGTCTGAGGCCGTCCGGTCGTCGACACCGCCCGGTCGTTGCGCCAGGGCGCATGCGGTGGCCGTATCACTGCCGGTCCTGCGACCCTCCGAAGGTAGGTGGAGGGGACGACGATGAAGCGACTGGTGCTGTGCTGCGACGGGACGTGGAGCCACGCGGTGAACCCGCAGGTCTCCAACATCGAGAAGCTCGCGCGGTCCGTGCTGCGTTCCGGAGGGAGCCGGGAGCCGGACGTCGAGCAGATCGTCGGGTACGTGGCGGGCGTCGGCGCCCGCGGCTACCTGGCGGACCAGCTCCTGGGCGGGGCGTTCGGGTACGGGTTCACGCGCAACGTCGTGGACGGCTACCGGTTCCTGGCCATGAACTACGAGCGCGGCGACGAGATCGTGGTGCTCGGGTACTCGCGCGGCGCGTACACGGCGCGCAGCGTCGTCGGGATGCTGTCCCAGGTGGGGCTGCTGACCCCGGAGGCGACCGACGACGGGCTCCTGCACGAGGCTGAGCGGGTGTACCGCCTCAAGCCGCCGTCGCCACGCCGCGTGGCGTGGGCCGAGCGCACGACGGCGCGGGCGAAGCCCGGCTCCTGGCGGTACCGCAGGGCGGCGGCCGTGCTGGGTCGCGGCGGCGAGGTCGCGGCGGAGAAGGCGCGGTTCCGCGCCGCGCACGGCATCGAGGTGCCGGTGCGGTTCCTCGGCGTCTTCGACACCGTCGGCGCGCTCGGCGTGCCAGGCCCGTCGCGGCGCAAGAACCGCTTCCACGACGTGTCGCTGTCTCCGGCCGTCGCGACGGCCCGGCAGGCGCTGGCGATCGACGAGCGGCGGCTGACGTTCGCCCCCTGCCTGTGGACGGTGCCCGACGGCGACCCGCCCGAGCGCGTGCAGCAGGTGTGGTTCCCCGGCACGCACGGCGACGTCGGCGGCGGGGGAGCGCGCTGCGGCCTGTCCGACATGGCGCTGCAGTGGATGGCGGACGAGATGCGGGCCGTGGGCGTCCAGTTCGACGAGCGCCGCCTGGCGCGCCAGCTGACCCCGAAGGCCGAGCTGATCCTGGCGCAGTCGCCCCCGTGGCCCTTCCGCATCCTCAACGCGGTCAAGCGCACCTGGCCGCGGTACGGGACGGTCGACGGGCGGGTCGTGTTCCGCCGCGGCCTGCGGGTCCTGGCGCTGCCTGCGGCGACGTCGACGGCGTCGACGCTGCCCGCGATCGCCGGCCCGGCCGGCGGCGTCGCCTCCGCGTGGCGCGACGGCGTGCGGCTCGCGGACACGGTGCTGCGGCACGTGCTGCGGGACGGCTACGCAGCCCTCGCGCCGAACCTCGGCTGGTGGATGGCGGAGGCCGGCGGCGTGGAACGGCTCCCCGTGGAGCGGGTGGACGCCGCGCGGGGCGACATGCGGCACCTGGTGGTCCCCGGCGAGGACGACCCCGCCACGGAGCGTGGGCCGCGCGCCCTCACGGCGGGTCGGTGAGGCGGCCGGATCGCGGCGTCGCCGTCAGGCGTCGTAGGCGTCCTTGACGACGAGGACGGGCACGGAGGCGTCGAGCAGCACCCGCTGCGTCGTCGTGCCGATGAGAAACGTGCCGGCGCTCGAGCGCTTGCGCGAGCCCAGCACGACGAGCGTCGCGCCGGACTGGTCGGCCGCGTCGAGGATCGCGTCGGCGGGCTCGGTGCCGGGGGACCGGCGGGTGACGGACTGGACCTCGACGCCCTGCGGCGCCTCCTCGAGGAGGCTCTCGAGCGGGTCGCCGTCGACGGGGTCGTCGGAGCGGGCCAGGTGCACGACGTGCAGGGCGAGGCCCCTGCGGGCAGCCTCCGCGATCGCCGTCCGGACGGCCGCCTCACCGTGCGGCGAGGGGTTGTAGGCCACGAGCACCGTCATGCGCACACTCTCGCACATGGAGGGAACCCTCCGCCGGTCCGGGCCGTTGTCCCCACGACCCGACGAAGGAGCTCCCGCCATGCAGTGTCCGCATGACCAGTCCGTCCTCGTGATGACCGAGCGCAAGGGCGTCGAGATCGACTACTGCCCCCAGTGCCGCGGCGTGTGGCTCGACCGGGGCGAGCTCGACAAGATCATCGACCGCTCGATGGAGGCCGAGATCGCCGCCGAGGCCGGGTCGCCGATGCCGCCCGCGGAGCCCGCCTACGGCGGCCCTGCCGCGTCCCCTTACCCGCCGCGGTACGACGACCGCGCCCCCGACCCCCGCGGCTACGACGACAGGCGATACGACGACCGCCGGGACGACCGCCGGGACGACCGCCGCTACGACGAGCAGCGTCGCGACGACCGCGGATACGACCCGCGCTACCGCAAGCGCAAGAAGAAGGAGTCCTGGCTCGAGGACCTGTTCGACTTCTGACGCGCCGGCCGGCGAGCCGCGGCCCGGGCGGGCGCCGCCTCAGGAGGCGAGCTGCTCGCGGATCTGCCGCTTGGCGCGGGTGAGCATGCCGGCCATGCCGTTGAGGCGCAGCGGGCTCACCGCCCGGGTGAGGCCGATCATGAGGGGAAAGTCGTCGGGCACGTCCAGCACCTGCTGCGGCGTGAGCCCGGACAGCCCCTGGGCGAGGATCGACGCGAACCCCCGAGTGGTGGGCGCCTCCTGCGGTGCGGTGGCGTAGAAGTGCACGACGTCGCCGTCGACCTCGGCGAACGCGCGCACGGGGGACTGGCACTCCTCGACGCGCTCCAGCAGGCCCGGCGCGCTCTCGTACCGGGCGGGCAGGCCCGGCAGCTCGCGCGAGAACTCCAGCAGGAGCTGCAGCCGCTCGCGCTCGGGCAGGGCGAGGAAGTCCTCCCGGATCTCGGACAGCGACTCGGGCAGGGCGGCGGCGTCGGTCATGGTTCCAGTCTCTCTCGGTGCGGGGAGGTGCCGTCGCCGACGACGTAGTCCGAGACGGCGCGAGGTAGTCGCGTTCCCGCCGAGGTAGTGGACCAGACCACTACCTCGGCGAGATCGGGACTACCTCGGCGGGATCGGGACTACCTCGCGGGTCAGGCGGCCTGCTGCTGCTTGACGCTCGCGGGGACCTCGCCCGGCTCGGCGCCCGCGACGATCGGGACGCGCACGGCGTTGCCCCACTCGGTCCACGAGCCGTCGTAGTTGCGCACGTCGTCGATGCCGAGCAGGTAGCGCAGCGCGAACCAGGTGTGGCTGGAGCGCTCGCCGATGCGGCAGTACGTGATCACGGAGTCGCCCTCGGTCAGGCCGAGGCCGCCCTCCTGGTAGATCGCCTCGAGCTCGGCGCGGGTCTTGTACGTGCCGTCCTCGGCGACCGCGGTGGCCCAGGGGACGTTGCGCGCGGACGGGATGTGGCCGCCGCGCAGCACGCCCTCCTCCGGGTAGTCCGGGATGTGCAGGCGCTCGCCGGAGAACTCCTGCGGGGAGCGGATGTCGACCAGCGGCCCGTTGCCGAGGTGGGCGAGCACGTCCTCCTTGAAGGCGCGGAACGTCGTGTCGTCGCGCTCCACGACGGGGTAGATGCCCGGGACGGGGGAGGGGACGTCGGCGGTGAGCTCGCGCCCCTCGGCGACCCACAGGTTGCGGCCGCCGTCGAGCAGGCGGACGTCCTCGTGCCCGAACAGGGTGAACACCCATGCCGTGTACGCGGCCCACCAGTTGTTCTTGTCGCCGTACAGCACGATGGTCGTGTCGCGAGAGATGCCGCGGGACGCGAGCAGGTCGGCGAAGCCCGCGCCGTCGAGGTAGTCGCGCTCGACCGGCTGCAGCAGGTCGGTGTGCCAGTCGATCTTCACCGCGCCGGGGATGTGGCCCGTCTCGTAGAGCAGGACGTCCTCGTCGGACTCCACGACCACCAGGCCCGGGGTGTCGAGGTTCTCGGCGAGCCACGCCGTCGTGACGAGGCGCTCGGGGTGCGCGTACTCGGCGAGGCGCGGCGTCGGGTCGGTGGGTGCGGGCATGGCTTCCTCCATCTGGGGCGGCGTCGGAGCGGCGTCCGGACGCCGGCGGGTGCGGTGGTCCGTGGCCACTCTAGGAACAGCGCGACCAGCGGCGACAGCCCATGTCCAGAATGTGGGACCACGATGCGAGACGCCCCCCTGCATCACGAGAAGACCGCGATGCGGAAGTGTCCTTCCGAAATCCTTGTGGTCGCTCTCACCGAGTGCTAGCGTCGCGGATGCCAAAGGCGGGCCCGGGCCGTGCGGACGCCGACGTCGACGTCGGCACGGTGGTCGACTCCGATCGATCCGACACCGGCAGCTATCAACCAGGCGGCATGAAGGACAACTCGCCTGCAGCGGCCCGCCGAGCTCCCGGTCTCCCGTACCGGACCCGGTGAGGTGCCGACGGACCCGTGGTGTGCCCGGGGGTCGCTGCCCGAACCCGTGGAGACTCACCATGGACCGCAATGCCGTGATCAACACCCAGCCAGCACGCACGGCCGTTCCCGTGGACGCAGCACACCTCGAGAAGGCCGTCACCCTCGCCGTGGACAGCGTCGCGAACGCGGGCGGCCCCTTCGGTGCCGTCGTCGTCACCCGTGACGGCCGCGTCGTCGAGGGCAACAACCGCGTGACCCAGGACAACGACCCCACCGCGCACGCCGAGGTCACCGCCATCCGGCGGGCCTGCGCCGAGCTCGGCACGTTCGACCTGTCGGGGGCCGTGCTCTACTCGAGCTGCGAGCCGTGCCCGATGTGCCTCGCCTCCGCCCTGTGGGCGCGCGTGGACGCCGTCTACTTCGCCGCCGACCGCCACGACGCGGCCGCCGCGGGGTTCGACGACGCCGTGTTCTACGACTTCTTCGCCGCTCGCCTGGGAGACCACCCCGGGGCCGGCGACGGGGACGGCGTCATGACCGTGCGCCACGAGCGCACCGCCAGCGCCGTCGCGCCCTTCGACGCGTGGCGTGTCCTCGACACCCGCATCGACTACTGACGCGCGCGGGCCGGAAAGGACACAACGACGTGACCATCCTGGGAACCCGGCGGGACACCGCCGAGAACGACAAGACGCCCTCCGCCGCCGCCCGCCGCGGCGTGCTGGAGCGGCTGTTCAAGATCACCGAGCGAGGCTCCACCACGGGACGTGAGATCCGTGGCGGGCTGGTGACCTTCTTCGCGATGGCGTACATCGTCATCCTCAACCCCCTCATCCTCGGCGGCACCAGCGCCGAGAACGCGCCGACCGACGTCGCGGGCGGCTGGCTCGCGACGGCCCAGGTCGGCGCCGTCACCGGCCTCGCCGCGGGCGTGCTGACCATCCTGTTCGGCCTCGTCGCGAACCTGCCGTTCGCGCTCGCGGCCGGGCTGGGGATCAACTCGTTCCTCGCCGTGGCCGTCGTCGGCGACGTGACGTGGCCCGAGGCGATGGGCCTCGTGCTCATCAACGGCGTGCTCATCGTGCTGCTCGCCGCGACCGGTGCGCGGTCGGCGATCTTCAACGCCGTCCCGCGCCAGCTCAAGGCCGCCATCACCGTGGGCATCGGGCTGTTCATCGCCTTCATCGGCTTCGTCGACGCCGGCTTCGTCACCCCCACCGAGGGCGGCCCGCCGGTGCAGCTCGGCGACGGGGGGTCGATCACGACCGTCCCGACGATGATCTTCGTCTTCGGCCTGCTCCTCATGGGCATCCTCGTGGCTCGCAAGGTCAAGGGCGGCCTGCTCATCGGGCTGGTCGCCACGACGATCGTCGCGATCGTCGTCGAGGCCGTGGTCAAGCTCGGGCCGGCGAGCGCCGACAACCCGGGCGGCTGGAGCCTGTCGGTGCCCGCGCTGCCCGACACCCTGGTCTCGGTTCCGGACCTGTCCCTGCTGGGACAGTTCAGCTTCGGCGCCTTCGACCGCATCGGGGCGCTCGCGGCCACGATGCTCGTGTTCACGCTGTTCTTCACGAACTTCTTCGACGCGATGGGCACGATGACGGGCCTCGCCAAGCAGGGCGGTCTGGCCGACGCCGACGGGAACTTCCCGCGCATCAAGTCGGCGCTCGTGGTCGAGGGCGTGGGCGCGGTCGTGGGCGGCGCGACGTCGTCGTCGTCGAACACGGTGTTCGTGGACTCGGCGGCGGGCGTCGGCGAGGGGGCGCGCACCGGCCTGGCGTCGGTCGTGACCGGCGCGCTGTTCCTGGCCGCCATGTTCCTCACGCCGCTCACCGCCGTCGTGCCGATCGAGGTCGCCAGCGGCGCCCTCGTCGTGGTCGGCGCGATGATGATGCGAGAGATCAAGGAGATCGACCTGGGCGACTTCTCCGTCGCCCTGCCGGTGTTCCTCACGGTCGTGACCATGCCGCTGACGTACTCCATCGCCAACGGCATCGGGATCGGCTTCGTCACGTGGGTGCTGCTGCGGTTCGCCTGCGGCCGGGCGCGCGAGGTGCACCCGCTGCTGTGGGTGGTCGCCGCGGGCTTCCTCGTGTACTTCGTGCGCGGCCCGCTCTCGGCGGCGCTCGGCGCCTGACGTCGTCGGTCGGGCCTGCCGCGACCCGGCAGGCCCGACCGTCGGGGAGGGACCTTCGATGCTCACCCTTGCTGACCAGCTCGCCGCGTGGCTCGAGCCCGGCGCGCCGCCGTTCGCCGTCGCGACGGTGGTCGGCGCGTCGGGCTCCGTGCCCCGGCCCGTCGGCACCGCGATGGCGGTGCGCGCCGACGGCGCCGTGATCGGCAGCCTCTCCGGCGGCTGCGTGGAGGCCGCCGTGCACGCGGCCGCCCTCGACGCGATCACCGTCGGCGCGTGCCACCGCGAGACCTTCGGCTACTCCGACGACGACGCGTTCGCCGTCGGGCTCACCTGCGGGGGATCGCTCGAGGTGCACGTGCAGCCCGTGCGCCCCGGCGACCCGGACGACCCCGCCGCGGCCGCGCTCGCGCGCCTCGTCGCCGACGACGGCGGCGCGCCCGCCGCGCTCGTGCGCCGCCTCGACGTCGCGCGGCCCACCGCCGTCCTCCTCGGCGACCTGTCAGCGCCACGCGGGGGTATGGCCCGTTCTGGCTCTGACAACCCGTTGCACGGCCTGGTCGACGACGGCGCCCTGCCGGCGGTGTCCGCGCAGGTCGCGGCGGTGCTGCGGGCGGGCGGCGCTGCCACGGTGCACGCGGCCCCCGGTGTGCGCGACGGCGCGTGCGAGCCCGAGGAGCCCGCGGCGCTGCTCGTGGAGACCCGGCTGGCGCCGCCGCGGTTCGTCGTCGTCGGCGCCAACGACTTCGCCGGCGCGCTGGTGCGCGCCGTGCACCTGCTCGGGTACCACGTGACCCTCGTGGACGCCCGCGAGGTGTTCGCCGCGCCGCGCCGGTTCCCGCAGGCCGACGAGGTGGTCGTCGACTGGCCCGACCGCTACCTCGCCGCCGAGGCCGCGGCCGGCCGGCTCGACCCGCGCACCGCCGTCGCCGTCCTCACCCACGACGTGAAGTTCGACGTCCCGACCCTGCGGCTCACCCTCGGCCTGCCGCTGGCATACGTCGGCGCGATGGGCTCGCGGCGCGCCCACGCACAGCGCCTCCAGGCCCTGCACGACGAGGGCGTCACCACCGACCAGCTGGCGCGCCTGCGCTCGCCGATCGGCCTCGACCTCGGGGCGGTGACGCCGGAGGAGGTCGCCGTGTCCGTGGTGGCCGAGCTCCTCGCCGTCCGCTACGGCCGCGACGCGGCCGTCCCCCTGAGCCGCACCGACGGGCCGCTGCATGCGACCTCTCGCCCGTCCTCCAGCACCACCCGAAGCAAGGAGCACTCCCGGTGGACATGAACACCGTCACCGACCTGGTCCCTACCTCCGACCCCGCCGACTGGCGCGAGGGCGACGCGTGGCTGGCCGGCGGCACCGTCCTGTTCTCGTACGGCAGCCAGACGTTGCGCCGCCTGCTGGACGTCACGACCGCCGGCTGGCCCGCGCTCACCGTGACCGACGACGGCCTCGAGATCGCCGCGACCTGCACCGTCGCCGAGCTGTACGCGTTCCCGGAGGGCGCGGCGTCGACCCCGGTGCGCGACGAGTGGCGTGCGCTGGACCTCGTGCGCCCGTGCTGCGACGCGTTCGTCGCGTCGTTCAAGATCTGGAACACCTCGACCGTCGGCGGCAACGTCGCGACGTCGCTGCCCGCGGGCCCGATGACGTCGCTGACGGCGGCGCTCGACGGCGTCGCCGAGGTGTGGGGTCCCGGCGGTGGACGGCGCACGCAGCCCGTGGCCGAGCTCGTGACGGGCGAGATGCGCAACACCCTCGCCCCCGGCGAGCTGCTCCGCGCGATCCGCGTCCCCGCCGCCGCGCTACGGGCCCGGACCGCGTTCCGCCGGCTGTCGCTGTCGAACCTCGGCCGCTCCGGCGTGCTGCTGATCGGGCGCCTCGACGCGCCCGACGACGGCGGCGCACTGGTGATCACGGTGACCGCGTCGACCCGTCGGCCGGTCCAGCTGCGCTTCGCCGCCGGCGCGCACCCGGACGCGGCCGGCCTGGAGGCGGCGATCGACGCCGCGATCCCGGACGACCTGTACCACGACGACATCCACGGCCTGCCCGCGTGGCGCCGCGACATGACCTACCGGCTCGCGGAGGAGATCCGCACCGAGCTCACCACCGAGCTGTTCGACAGCACCACCGACGGAGGCCGGCGATGACCGACGCGACCACCCACCCCACGACCGCGGCCCCTGCGCACTCCGCGACATCGCCCGCCCTCACGTCCGCCCTGCGCGTCGACGGCCGCGACGTCGACGCCGTCCCGCGGGCGGGGCAGTGCCTGCGCACGTTCCTGCGCGAGCAGGGCTCCCTCGGGGTGAAGAAGGGCTGCGACGGCGGGGACTGCGGCGCGTGCACCGTGCACGTGGACGGCGTGCCCGTGCACAGCTGCGTGTACCCCGCGCGGCGCGCGGCCGGGCGCGACGTCACGACGATCGGGGGACTCGCCGCGACGGCCGAGGAACCGACGGCCGACGGGCTGCACCCCGTGCAGCAGCGCTTCCACGACGCGCAGGGCTTCCAGTGCGGCTTCTGCACCGCCGGCATGATCATGACCGCCGCCACGTTCGACGACGAGCAGCGCGCCAACCTGCCCCGCAACCTCAAGGGCAACCTGTGCCGCTGCACCGGGTACCGAGCGATCGAGGACGCGGTGCGGGGGACCGAGAACGCCGAGACGATCGGCGGCTGCGGCACCGCGTTCGGCACCTCGGAACCGGCTCCGGCGAGCCGGGGCGTGGTCACCGGGCAGGTGCGGTACACGCTCGACGTCGACCCCGACGCCTATCCCGGGCTGCTGCACCTCAAGCTGGCGCGCTCGCCCCACGCCCACGCGCGGATCACCGCGATCGACGCCTCCGCCGCGCTCGCGGTGCCCGGGGTGGAGGCCGTGCTCACCCACGAGGACGCGCCCACGGCCCGATTCAGCACCGCCCAGCACGAGCTGTGGACGGACGACCCGGACGACACGCGCATCCTCGACGACGTGGTCCGGTTCGTCGGGCAGCGCGTGGCCGCTGTTGTCGCCGACTCGGTCGCGGCGGCAGAGGAGGGCGTGCGCCGGCTGCGCGTCACCTACGAGGTGCTGCCCGCCGTCGTCGACCCCGAGCAGGCGATGGCGCCCGGTGCGCCGCTCGTGCACCCTGGCCTCGACGCCGCGGCCGCGCGGGTCGCGCGGCCGGAGGCGAACGTCGTCGCCGAGCTGCACAGCGAGCTCGGCAACGTCGAGGCAGGGCTCGCGGAGGCCGACGTCGTGCACGAGGCCACCTACCGCACGCAGCGCGTGCAGAACGCGGCCCTGGAGACGCACGCGGCGATCGCGTCGTTCGACGACGACGGCCGGCTGGTGGTGCGGTCGTCGACCCAGGTGCCGTTCCTCGCCCGCCGCCATCTGGCGCGGGTGCTGGACCTGCCGATGGACCGCGTGCGCGTGGTGTGCGAGCGCGTGGGCGGCGGGTTCGGCGGCAAGCAGGAGGTGCTCGTCGAGGACGTCGCCGGGCTCGCCGCCCTCAGGCTCGGCCGTCCGGTCCAGCTGGAGCTCACGCGCACCGACACGTTCGTCGGCACGACGACGCGGCACCCGTTCCGCATCCGGGTCCGGGCAGGCGCCCGGCGCGACGGCACGCTCACCGCGCTGCACCTGGACGTGCTGAGCAACACCGGCGCGTACGGCAACCACGGGCCGGGCGTGATGTTCCACGGCTGCGGCGAGTCGATCGCCGTCTACACCTGCGCGAACAAGAAGGTCGACGCGCACGCCGTCTACACCCACACCCTGCCGTCCGGGGCGTTCCGCGGGTACGGGCTGAGCCAGATGATTTTCGCCGTCGAGTCCGCGATCGACGAGCTGGCCCGGCAGCTCGGCATGGACCCCCTCGAGGTGCGGCGCCGCAACGTGGTCCGTCCGGGGGTGCCGATGCTGTCCACCGGGCCGGAGCCGGAGGAGGACGTGCTGTACGGCAGCTACGGCCTCGACCAGTGCATCGAGCTCGCCGACGACGCGCTGGCTCGCGGGCGGGCCCGCGACGTCGCGGAGTACGGCGCCGACCCCGCGGACCCGTCGCGCCCGTGGCTCGGGGAGGAGTGGGGCGTCGGCGAGGGCACGGCCGTGTCGATGATCGACACGGTCCCGCCGCGCGGGCACGTGTCGCACGCCCGCGCCCGGCTGCGCCCGGACGGGGTGGTGGAGGCCGAGGTCGGCACCGCCGAGTTCGGCAACGGCACCACGACCGTGCACGCGCAGCTCGTCGCCTCGGCCCTCGGGCAGCGGGCGGCCGACGTCGTGGTGCGGCAGTCCGACACCGACCTCGTCGAGCACGACACCGGTGCCTTCGGGTCCACCGGCACCGTCGTCGCCGGCAAGGCGTCGCTCGCGGCCGCGACGGAGCTGGCGGAGCGCGTGCGCGTGGTCGCGTCGTCGCTCACGGGCACCCCGTCGGCGGAGTGCCGGCTGGTGCCCGGCGGGGTCGAGTACGAGACCGGCGCGGTGGTGCCGCTGGCCGAGGTGGCGCGGCACGCGCGCACCGCGGGCGTGCGGCTCGAGGCCGAGGGCCGGTGGGGCGGCACGCCGCGGTCGGTCGCGTTCAACGTGCACGGCTTCCGCGTGGCCGTGCACCGCGGCACCGGCGAGATCCGCATCCTGCAGAGCGTGCAGGCCGCCGACGCGGGAGAGGTCGTCAACCCGCGCCAGTGCCGCGGCCAGATCGAGGGCGGCATCGCGCAGGCCCTCGGCGCCGCACTGTACGAGGACGTCGTGATCGACGACTCCGGCCGCGTGGTGACCGACATCTTCCGCCAGTACCACCTGCCCACCTTCGCGGACGTGCCCCGCAGCGAGGTCTACTTCGCGCAGACCTCCGACTCGACCGGGCCGATGGGCGCGAAGTCGATGAGCGAGAGCCCGTTCAACCCTGTCGCCCCCGCGCTCGCCAACGCGCTGCGCGCCGCCACCGGCGTCCGGTTCACCGAGCTCCCGCTCGCGCGGGACAAGGTCTACCTGGGCATGAAGGCCGCCGCCGCGACGTCCTGACCGAAGGTTGTGGGTGGGCTTCTGGCCCTGTTTCAGGCGGAAACAGGGCCAAACGCCCACCCACAACGATCAGGCCAGCAGGTCGAGGTCGGCCTCGGTGTCGAGGTCGCGGCCGTCGCCGGGATGGGTGACGACGTCGATCAGGTCGGCGTGCGCGCGCAGGAACGCGCGCGCGCCGGCGTCGCCCTCGGCGCTCGCGGCGGCCGGGCCGGCGAGCGCGGCGTCCAGCACGAGCGGGTGGGACCAGCGGGGCGTGCCCTCCTCGGGCGCGGGGGCGCCGGCCCACCGGGACGCGGTCACGCGGCCGGGCCGGTGCGCCGCGAGGAGGCGGGCGACGTCGTCGGGCGTGACGCCCGGCTGGTCGACATGCGCGACGACGAGGCGCGCGACGGGGCCGTCGAGGGGCTCCAGCGCCGCCGCGACGCCCGCCTGCAGCGACGAGGCCATGCCGGTGGCCCAGCGGTCGTTGACGACGACGCGGGCGGCAGGTTCGGCGAGGCGGTCGGCGGCGGCCGCCACCCGCGCGGCGTCGGCGCCGAGCACGACGACGACGTCGTCGCAGCCGCCACCGAGAAGGACGCGGGCGACGTGCTCCACGAGGGGCCGGCCACGGTGGGGGAGCAGGGCCTTGGGCCCCCGGCCGAGACGCGTGCCCGCACCCGCCGCGAGCAGGACGGCGACGCTGCGGCCGCCCAGGAGCGGGTGCGCGGGTTCGGTCACGACGCGTCGTGGCGCGCGTCGTAGCGCTGCTGCGCTGCGCTGACCTCGTCGACGGCGCCCTCGAGCACGTCGATGAGCCCGACGAGCCGGTCGGCCACCTTCCGTCCGAGGTCGGTCAGCGAGTACTCGACGTGCGGGGGGATGGTGGTGCGCACCTCGCGCGCGACCATGCCGTCGCGCTCGAGGGCCTGCAGCGTCTGCGCGAGCATCTTCTCGCTGACCCCGTCGATCCGGCGGCGGAGGGCGTTGAACCGCACCGCTCCGTCGCGCAGACCCGCGACGGTGAGCACGCCCCAGCGGCCGGTGACGGCCTCGAGCGCCTGGCGCGAGGTGCAGTCGCGCGCGAAGACGTCGGCGATCATCGCGTCGGTCGGGCCGGGGCCCGCCTCGGCCCGGTCGACTGCAGTGGGGGAGTCAGGGGTCACCCATCCAGGATAGGCCGCGAACCCACGGTGTGCACTGTGAGGAGCACCGCACGTGCTGACGGTTGGCACTTTCTAAAAGTTAGTGCATGCTGGGAGTGCGGCCGCGAGCCGCGCACCCCCGATCGTCCGTGAAGTGGAGCATCGCCATGACCATCGCCGTCACCGGAACCAGCGGCCACCTGGGTCGCCTCGTCGTCGAGTCCCTCCTGGCCCGGGGCGCCGCGCCCTCGGACGTGGTCGCGCTCGCCCGCTCGACGGCGAAGGTCGCCGACCTCGCCGACCGCGGCGTCGTCGTCCGCGAGGCCGACTACGACCGCCCCGAGACCCTCGTGCCGGCGCTGGACGGCGTCGAGGTGCTGGTGTTCGTCTCGGGTTCCGAGGTCGGCCGCCGGGTGCCGCAGCACCGCGCGATGATCGAGGCGGCCCAGGGGGCCGGCGTCGGACGCGTCGTGTACACGAGCGCCCCGCACGCCGACACGTCCCCGCTGATCCTCGCCCCCGAGCACAAGGCGACCGAGGAGATGCTCGCCGCGTCCGGCCTGTCCACCACCGTCCTCCGCAACGGCTGGTACACGGAGCTCTACGTGGGCGACGTGCAGCAGGCGCGCGAGACGGGCGAGGTCGCGCGGAGCGCGGGCGAGGGGCGTACCGCCTCCGCGAGCCGCGCGGACTACGCCGAGGCCGCGGCCGTCGTCGCCCTCGACGCGCGTCGCGACGGCGCCCACGACGGCGCGGTGTACGAGCTGTCCGGCGACGTGGCGTGGACCTTCGACGACCTTGCCGCCGCCGCGGCCGAGATCGTCGGCCGACCCGTGACGTACCGGCGCCTGACCGCGGACGAGCACCGTGCGGCGCTGGTCGCCGCCGGGCTGGACGAGGACACCGCCGCGTTCGTCGTCGCGCTCGACGGCGACGCGCGCGCCGGGCTGCTCAGCGAGACCTCGGGCGACCTCGCCCGCCTCATCGGCCGCCCCACGACGCCGCTCGCCGACGGCCTGCGCCGCGCGTTGGACGCGTCGTGACCCCGCTGGCGGGCGACCGTCTCGCCGACGACACGCGCATGGACGCGGTCACGCTCCACGTGCGCGACCTCGACCTCATGACCCGGTACTACCGCGACGCGCTCACGCTCACGGAGCTCGCCGTGCCGGACGGCCTCGAGCTGCCGGCCGGCGCGCGCCGCGAGGAGACCACCGTGCTGGGCCGCGGGACGACGCCGCTCGTCGTGCTGCACCGGTCGCCGGACCTGCCCGCGCCCGGCCGCGGCGAGGCGGGCCTGTTCCACACGGCCGTGCTTTTCGACGACGAGCCCGGGCTGGCGCACGCGCTCGCGTCCGTCGCGACCACCGCGCCCAGCACGTTCATCGGCAGCGCGGACCACCTCGTGTCGCAGGCGTTCTACTTCACCGACCCGGAGGGCAACGGCGTCGAGCTGTACGCCGACCGGCCGCGCGAGGAGTGGTCGTGGGACGGCGCGCACGTGCGCATGGACACGCTGTACCTGGACCCGAACGCGTTCCTCGGCGACCACCTCACCGACGCCGCGCGGGACGCCCTCGCCACCGCCGACCCGGAGGCCCGCGCCACGGCCACCCGCGCGGCCGGCGCGGGCGCCGTCGTCGGGCACGTGCACCTGCAGGTGGGCGACGTGCCCGCCGCCCGCCGCTTCTACGTCGACACCCTCGGCTTCGCCGAGACGGCGAGCGTGCCCGGCGCGCTCTTCGTCTCCGCGGGCGGGTACCACCACCACATGGCGATGAACACGTGGAACAGCCGGGGAGCGGGCCCGCGCGCGTCGACGCTCGGCCTCGGCACCGTGGCCATCACGGTGCCCGGCGCCGACGACGTCGGTGCGCTGCGCGAGCGCCTGTCCCGGGCCGGCGTGGCGGTGCGCGACGACGGCGCGGCCCTGCGCTTCGAGGACCCGTGGCGCAACGCCGTGGAGGTCCGCGCGGCCTGACGGTCTCGGCGGCGTGGACCGGATCGCTTCCCGGGGCGAACATTTCCTACACTCGCGCGGTGCGTCGTGTGCTGAGTGGCTGGTTGGACCTGTTCGTCGTCACGCTCGTCCTCGTGATGGTCCTGGGCCTGGTGGTCCCCGTTCCCCCGGCGGCGCAGCAGGTCGTGGACGTCGCGGCGGACGTCGCGGTCACCGTCCTCTTCCTCGTCTACGGCATGCGGCTGTCCACCCGCGAGGTGTGGGCGGGGCTGCGCAACTGGCGGCTGCAGGGCGGCATCCTCGCGGCCACGTACGTCGTGTTCCCGGTGCTGGGGCTCGTGGTCGCGTGGGCGGTCACGCCGCTCGTCGGGGCGCCGCTGGCCGCCGGGATCCTCTACCTGTCGCTGCTGCCGTCCACCGTGCAGTCGTCGGTGGCCTTCACGTCCGTGGCCCGCGGCAACGTCGCGGGCGCCATCTGCGGGGCCACCGTGTCCAACGTGCTGGGCATGGTCGTGACACCGCTGCTCGTGCTGTGGCTGATGACCGACGCTGACGGCTCGGGCGGTGCGGCCGCCGGGCACGGGCTGGACGGCCTGCAGACCGTGCTGCTGCAGCTGCTGCTCCCGTTCGTCGTGGGCCAGCTGCTGCAGCCGTGGGTGGGCGGCTGGATCCGGGCCCGCCGCTGGCTCACCCTCGGGGTGGACCGCGGCACCATCCTGATCGTCGTGTTCTCCGCGGTCGCGGCCGCCAGCTCCGCGGGCGTCTGGGCCGGCATCTCCGGCTGGGCGATCGTGGCGCTGCTGGCCGTGAGCGCGGTCATGCTCGCCGTGATGCTCGGTGTCACCTGGTGGGGCGGCGCCGCGCTGCGGCTGCCCCTCGAGGACCGTGTCGCGCTCCTCATGTGCGGGTCCAAGAAGTCCCTCGCCACCGGCCTGCCCATGGCGAGCGTGCTCTTCCCCGTCGCCGCCGCCGGCGTCGTCGCCGTGCCCGTGATCATCTTCCACCAGCTCCAGCTCGTGGTCTGCGCGGTCCTCGCGCGGCGCCTGGCGCTGCGCGACCACGAGGCCGGACGAGCCGCTGCGAGCACGCCGACTGCCGCCTAGCGTCGGCCGCATGGCGAAGGACGACGACGGCGAGCGGTGGTCGCAGGACGTCACCGAGCACTCCGACGCCCTGGATCTCGAGAACGAGGTCTTCACCTGGGACGACCCTGCGCGCATCGCCGCGTCGCTGAAACGCTCGGCCGAGGCCAGCGAGCGGCGCAAGGGCACGCCGTACCAGTCGGCGATGTCGATGCTGACCTTCTACCTCAACCGGGCCGGCACGAACCTCCCTGCCGCGCAGCGGGACGTCCTCGAGCGGGCCAAGGACGAGCTGCGCCGGGCCTTCGGCCGCGACTGACCTCGACCGACCTCGACCGACCTCGCCCCCCCGACGGGCTGGACGCCGCCCCTAGACTGGCTCGAACGCACGGGACGACGACGTCGGGAGGTCGCGGTGAGACGCTCGGCCACCTCCGAGGCGCGCGGGGACGGGACCCGCGCGGCAGGCGTGCGTCGTGACCCGCGCTCGGTGCGCGCGGCCTACGAGCGCTTCCTCGGCACGGGCGAGCTGCCCGGCGGCATCGACCCGGTGGTCGCCGACTCCTGGCGCCGGTCGGTGCGCAGCGGCGTCGACCCGGACACCCCGCACCCGCAGGTCGCGCTCGCCGACGACGACCTGGCCGCGTACCGCGGCGCCCACCCCCTCGCCGCGGTGATGCCCGTGGTGCGGGAGCTGGTGGTCGACGGTGCGGCCGACGACGGGCTCGTCGTGGCCGTGTCGGACGAGGTCGGCCGGCTGCTGTGGGTCGAGGGCAACCCGCGGCTGCGCGGCGTCGTGGACCGGGTGGGCTTCGTCGAGGGCGCCGTGTGGCGCGAGGAGAGCGTCGGCACCAACGCACCCGGGACGGCCCTCGCGACCCGGCGCGCCGTCCAGGTCATCGGCGCCGAGCACTTCTCCCGCCCCGTGCAGGAGCTGAGCTGCGCCGCCGCCCCCGTCCGTGACCCCGCCACCGGGCGGGTGCTCGGGGTCCTCGACGTGACGGGCCGGCGGGCCGCGGCGACGCACGTCGTGCTGTCGCTGGTGCGCGCCACCGTCGCCACCGTGGAGCGCGAGCTCGCGACCCGCGCGGCGGCGGTCCCGGTGGCACCGGGGGGCCCGGGCGTCCCTGCGCCCGTCGACCTGCGCGTGCTCGGGCGCCCCGTGCTGGGCGGCCGGTCCGGGGAGCGGCCGCTCTCCCTGCGGCACGCGGAGATCCTGCTGCTCCTCGCGGAGCACCCGCGCGGCCTCGGTACCGACGAGCTCGCCGTGCTGCTGCACCCCGGCGAGCTGTCCGACGTCACCGTCCGGGCCGAGGTGTCCCGGCTGCGGCACGTCGCCGGCCCGCTCCTCGCCGGATCACGCCCCTACCGCCTCGCGCGGCCGCTGCGCACCGACGCCGACGACGTCCGCGCGGCCCTCGCCCTCGGCGACGTGCGCGGTGCCGTCGCCGCGTACGCACCCCTGCTGCCGAGGTCCGTCGCCCCCGGCGTCGAGCGGCTGCGCGCCGAGCTCTCGGCGGAGGTCCGCGCGGCCGTCCTCGCCTCCGGCGACCCCGACGCCCTCGACGCCTGGGTGCGCGGAGTCGACGGCGCGGACGACCACGCCGCATGGTCCCGGCTGCTCGCCGTCGCGCCCGCGGGGAGCCCGCAGGCCGTGCGCGCCCGCGCCCGGATGACGCTCCTCGACGCGCACCTGTCCTGACTGCAACGGGACTGCAACCCTCGCCGTCCTACGGTCGGCGCATCGCGGCGCGACGAGGCGCCGCACGTGCGAGGAGGCAGCATGACCGTCTACGCAGCCCCCGGCCAGCCCGGGGCGATCGCCGAGTACCGCGCGCGGTACGACCACTGGATCGGCGGGGAGTACGTGCCGCCGTCGAGCGGCCAGTACTTCGAGAACCCCAGCCCCGTCACGGGCCAGACCTTCACCGAGGTGGCGCGAGGCAACGCCGACGACATCGAGCGGGCGCTCGACGCCGCCCACGGCGCGGCGCCGGCCTGGGGGCGCACGTCCGTCACCGAGCGGGCGAACATCCTCAACAAGATCGCCGACCGCATGGAGGCCAACCTCGAGAAGATCGCGGTGGCCGAGACGTGGGAGAACGGCAAGCCCGTCCGCGAGACCCTCGCCGCCGACATCCCGCTCGCCATCGACCACTTCCGGTACTTCGCCGGCGCCATCCGCGCCCAGGAGGGGTCGATCTCCGAGATCGACGAGGACACCGTCGCCTACCACTTCCACGAGCCGCTGGGCGTCGTCGGGCAGATCATCCCGTGGAACTTCCCGATCCTCATGGCCACGTGGAAGCTGGCCCCGGCGCTCGCGGCGGGCAACGCCGTCGTGCTCAAGCCGGCCGAGCAGACGCCCGCGTCGATCCTGTTCCTCATGGACATCATCGGCGACCTGCTGCCGGCGGGCGTCGTCAACGTCGTCAACGGCTTCGGCGTCGAGGCGGGCAAGCCGCTCGCGTCGAGCTCGCGGATCCGCAAGATCGCCTTCACGGGCGAGACGACGACGGGCCGCCTGATCATGCAGTACGCGTCGCAGAACATCATCCCGGTGACGCTCGAGCTGGGCGGCAAGAGCCCGAACATCTTCTTCTCGGACGTCGCGTCGGCGAAGGACGACTACTACGACAAGGCGCTCGAGGGGTTCACGATGTTCGCCCTCAACCAGGGGGAGGTGTGCACCTGCCCGTCGCGCGCGCTCATCCAGTCCGACATCTACGACCAGTTCCTCGGCGACGCGCTGGAGCGCACGAAGGCGGTGAAGCAGGGCAACCCCCTGGACACCGACACGATGATCGGCGCGCAGGCGAGCAACGACCAGCTCGAGAAGATCCTGTCCTACATCGACATCGGCAAGGCGGAGGGTGCGACCGTGCTCACGGGCGGCCACCGCGCCGAGCTCGACGGCGACCTGGCGGGCGGCTACTACGTGACGCCCACGGTGTTCGAGGGCAAGAACTCCATGCGGATCTTCCAGGAGGAGATCTTCGGGCCGGTCGTCTCGGTGACCGACTTCGCGGACTTCGACGACGCGATGAAGATCGCCAACGACACCCTCTACGGCCTCGGCGCGGGCGTCTGGTCCCGGCAGGGCGAGACGGCGTACCGGGCGGGGCGCACCATCGAGGCCGGGCGCGTCTGGACGAACTGCTACCACGCGTACCCGGCGGCCGCCGCGTTCGGCGGCTACAAGGGCTCGGGCGTCGGGCGCGAGAACCACAAGATGATGCTCGACCACTACCAGCAGACCAAGAACCTGCTGGTCAGCTACTCGGGCCAGAAGCTCGGGTTCTTCTAGGAGGCGCGACGCGCCATGACTGACGACACGATCTCCCGTGTCGCCGTGACCGACGCCGCGGCCGGGCTCCTCGCCCGGCTGCGGCGTCAGCACGGCGAGCTGATGTTCCACCAGTCCGGCGGCTGCTGCGACGGGTCCAGCCCGATGTGCTACCCCGACGGCGACTTCCTGCTGGGCGACGCGGACGTGCACCTCGGCGACCTCGTCGTCGTCGACGGCCCCGCGGACGAGGCCGGCGCGACCGGCGAGCCGTTCACCGTGCCGGTCTGGATGAGCCGCGCCCAGTTCGAGTACTGGAGCCACACGCACCTGACGATCGACGTCGTGCCCGGGCGCGGGTCCGGCTTCAGCGTGGAGGCCCCCGAGGGGGTGCGCTTCCTCATCCGGTCGCGCCTGCTCACCGACGAGGAGGCGACGGCGCTGGCCGGGCGTGCGTGACCCGGCCGCGGCCACAGGTCAGAGCGCGGCGAAGCGGCCCACTGCGACGAAGACCGCGAGCGCGAGCAGGACGACGTTCATCGGCACGCTCTTGCCCTCGCCGAGGCGCACGTGCAGGGGGATGGCGCCGACCTGCGTGATCGCGAGCCCGACGGCGGCGACCGGGGTCAGCACGGGCGCGACGCCCGTGGCCCAGGGCAGGATCACGCCGATCGCGCCCAGCACCTCGAGCCAGGCGAGGACGCGGACGGCGGTGACCCGCTCGTCGGTGATCCAGCGCATCTGCTCCTGCAGCGCGGGGATCGGCCGCAGGGCCTTGCCGAGGCCGGCCATGAGGAACATGGCGGCGAGCAGGCCGGAGGCGATCCAGAGGGCGATGTCCATGCGAGTCCTTCGAGAGACGCGGGCGGTGACGACCCGTCTGGTCGGTCACTCTTTGTGCCTTGGAGCATGATGAGTAATCATGGGCGGGCGTACAAAAGGCACACCCGTGTGCCCCAGGCACACCGGAGGGAGCGCACGATGACGACGACGGCGCAGGGCCGGCCGGTGCTGAGCGGCTCCTGCCACGCCGACGCGACCACCAGCGAGGTGCGTGCGGTGCTGGACCGCGTGGGCGACAAGTGGAGCACCCTGGTGCTCGGCACGCTGGCGTCGGGCCCGCGGCGGTTCACCGAGCTGCTGCACGGGATCGACGGCATCTCGCAGCGGATGCTCACCCTGACGCTGCGCCAGCTGGAGCGCGACGGCCTGGTGAGCCGCACGGTGCACGCCGTCGTGCCGCCGCGCGTCGACTACGCGCTCACCGACCTCGGGCAGACGCTGCTGCCGCCCGTCATCGCGCTGGTCGAGTGGGCGTTCGCGCACACGGACGCGATCCGTGGGCACCGCGAGCGGTACGACGAGGCGCGGGCCGGGGCCTGACCGGCCGCGCCGGCCCGGCCGTCACCAGCCGGCGAAGCGGCCCACCGCGACGAACGCGGCGGCGAGCAGCAGGAGCACGTTGACCCACAGCTGGCCGAGCTCCCGGCGGCGCACGTGCACCGAGATCGCGAGCGCCTGCAGCACCACCAGGCAGGTCGCGGCGACCGGCGTGAGCCACGGCAGCGTGCCGGTGGCCTGCGGCAGGATCAGCCCGACCGCGCCGGCGATCTCCGCGAGGCCGATGAGCCGCACCACCACGCCGGGGAAGTCGTCGACCCAGCCCATCGCCGAGCGCAGCCGGTCGCGGCTGCGCGTGAGCTTCACGACACCCACGGCCAGGTAGAGCAGGGCCAGCAGCCCGGCGGCGACCCACAGTCCGACGTTCATCCGTGCCTCCTCGCGGCAGCAGCTCGAGGGCGGGCGGCGGCGATGCCCGGGGGGCGGAGCGGCGACGCCGTCGTGCCTGTCCGTGGTGCTGTCCGGAACCTAGCGTGCGGACGGCGCGACGGGAACGACCGCGCCCGTGGTGTCGGAGGGTCGGCGCCCGATATGTTCTCCCGGTGACCCGAGAGACCCTGCCCTCCCTGTCGGCGCTGCCCGCGTGGCTCGTGCCGTCCGTCTACCTCCACTGGTCGGCCGACTGGCTCGCGGAGTCGGTCGCGATCGCGACCCGCTCGTCGGAGCACCGGCTGCCGGGCGGGCCGGACGGGCCGCAGCGCGGCGACGTGGTCGTCACGGTCCTCGGCGACGCGGGCGTCGTCGCGTCGGTGGAGCTGATGGGCGCCACCGACGGCGAGAGCTGGGTGAGCGACGACCTGTTCGGCCCCGACCGGCCCATCGTCTGGGCCGACCTGTTCGACGGCGCGGACACCTACACGGGGTCGTCGGGCTGGCTGCCGCCGGACCACGCGCGCTTGGTGCTCGACGGCGTCGCGGAGCAGTTCCGCGGCGGCCCCGTGCACACGCTCGACCCGGGCGACTGCGGCGCCGGCGCCACCGCCCCCGACGTGCACGCGCTGCGGATCCTGGGCCACCGCGCCGTGACGGGCTGGTCGATGCGCCGCGAGGAGCGCTGCGCCACCTGCGAGCGGTTCGTCGACGTGCACCGGATGCAGGCGCACGACGACGGTGCCGTCCGCCTCGGCACGACGACCGCCGGCGGGCGCACGCTCGAGCAGCTGGTGCGCGACGTGCACCTGCTGTGCGAGCAGTGCCACGACCTCATGCACGCGCACACGGTGTCCTCGCAGCGCGCGCGGATGCGCCCGCAGTGCCCCGGGTGCGGCGCACGCGGCCGGACCAAGCGCATCGTGTGGGGCATGACGTTCCAGGACGACGTCATGAACGCCGAGCCGGACGTCGTCTACGGCGGCTTCGAGGTGCCAGTGCCGACGCCGGAGTGGTACTGCACCGACTGTCACGCGAACTTCGCGAGCAGCGTCATCGCGTCCCGCGCGCTCACCCCGGCGGACCAGGGCGGCGCGAACGCGCTGCCCGCCACGGGGTCGCTGTCCGTGGTCCCCGACCTGCCGGACGACCAGCCCGCCGCCTGACGGCGGTGCAGCCCCCCGGCGGGCGCGGCCGGACCTCGGGTCAGGCTGCGGCCGCCGGTGCTGCGCGGCGCCGCCGGCGGACCAGGCCGTGCTCCGCGGGCGGCACGTAGGGCGCGAGCAGCAGCGGCATGCCGGCCTCGAGCGGCGTGCGGTCGGCCTTGCGCCCGTTGCAGCGCTCGCACGCCGCGACGAGGTTGAGCCACGACGAGTCGCCGCCGCGCGAGCGCGGGATCACGTGGTCGACCGTCTCGGCCGGCCCGCCGCAGTACGCGCACGCGCCGTCGCGTCGCTTCACGCCGTCCTTCGTCACCGCCGGGCGGCCTGCGCCGCGGTAGCGCCACCGCATCGCGACGTACCGCACCAGCCGCAGCACGCGCGGCATCGGGTAGGGGCCGAACCGGTGCCCCTCGACGGCCTCCTCGACCACCGCGACCTCGCGCACCAGCATCGTGATGGCGTGCTTGACCGACACACGGTGCAGGGGCTCGTACCCCGCGTTGAGCACCAGGACGTCGGCCACGGTCCGCTCCTTCCATCTGGTCAGCCCAGCGGTCCGGTAGCGTGTGTGAATCCGGTCACAGCATGCCGCCGAGGCGAAAATATGCCGCCGAGGCGTGGAAGTCCAGGGCAAACGGCGGCCGGTCGGACGGTGACGGAGGATCCGATGAGGCTCAGCGTCAACATCTTCGCCTCGCTCGACGGCGTGGTGCAGGGGCCGGGCGGGCCCGAGGAGGACACCCGAGGCGGCTTCGCCCAGGGCGGCTGGTTCGTCCCCTTCACCTCGGACCCGGCGTTCGGGGAGGTCGTGGACGGCTGGTTCGCCGAGGTCGACGCGTTCCTGCTCGGCCGCACCACCTACGACATGTTCTGGGCGTCGTGGGCGCAGGTCACCGACCCGGACGACGCGCTCGCCGCCCGCATCGACGCCGGCCCGCGGTACGTCGTCTCCTCGACCCTGCGCGACCCCGAGTGGGCAGGGACCACCGTCATCGACCCCGCGGACCTCGCCGCCGAGGTGCAGGCGCTCAAGGACGGCCCCGACGGCGAGCTGCAGATGCACGGCAGCGCCCGCCTCGCCAGCACCCTGCACGACCTCGGGCTCGTCGACGTGTGGCGCCTCGTCCTCGCCCCCGTCGTCGTCGGCTCCGGCGCGCGACTGTTCGACACCGGCGCCACGCCGTCCGGGTTCGCCGTCACGCGGTCGCGGCTCGGAGAGTCCGGGCTGGTGTTCCTCGAGCTCGAGCCCCGGCCCCTGCGGCACGGCACCGCGGACGTCGTGGACGGCAGCCAGTCCGTCAGCGTGGACGACTGACGTCACGCGTCGTCGAGCGCCAGCGGCCGCACCTGCCCGCCCGCGGCGACGAAGAACCCCCGGAGCCGCACGCCCCGCAGGTCGGCCTCGGCGCGCAGGTCGCGGTTCCAGGCGCGGTCGTCGTCGGTGCGGGTCGCGTCGCCCGGGCGTTCCAGGACGACGACTGCGCAGCCGCCGGGCGCCTCGTCCTCGACGACGCTCCGCAGCAGGGCGCCCAGCCCGGCGAGGGCGTCGCCGTCGGGTCGGGCAGGCGGGTCGTCGATCGGCAGCGCGAGGCCGAGGAGGCGGTCGTCGGCGTCGAGCCACGTGACGGTGAGCGCGCGCCGTCGCGGGAAGGCGCCTCCGGCGAGGAAGCGGGCGAGCTCCAGGAGCGCGGCGTCGTCGGCGACCTGGTCGCCCGGGCGGAACGGGGTGGTGGTGTCCATGCGTCGTCACCCTGCCGTACCGGCGCCTCCGCCCGCGGACGTTATCCACAGGTCCCCGACCCCCGGGTGCCGAACAGGGGGGTTTGGGCGTTCTTGCCGCCCCAGGGACGGTCCAACCCCCCTTTCGGTGGGGTCTTCTACCCCACAAAAAGGCCACC
>NZ_JBSGUW010000008.1:59414-60447 GCF_053608125.1 Isoptericola sp. NPDC055063
ATGGTCCCCAGCCCCCGGGGTACAAACAGGGTGGTCCCACTCTTTCGACCCCCCAAAACCTTACCCAACCGCCTGTTCGGCGGGCTGCTCAGCCCCCGAGGAGCGCCGCCAGCTCCGGGTGGCCGAGATAGTCCGCCCAGCCGGCAGGTGTCATCCCGAAACGTCCGTCGACGGCGGTGGGGTCTGCGCCGCGCTCGAGCAGCAGCCGGGCGTCGTCCGGGGTGCCGGTGGCGGCTGCATGATGCAGCGCCGTGGAGCCGTCGTCGGCCGCGACCGTGACCGGGTCGAGGCGGAGCATCCGCTCGAGGTCGGCCGCGCCGCCCCCGAGCGCCATGGCGACGACGGGGTCGCGGCGCTGCTGCCGCGCGCGGTAGAGGTCGCGCAGCAGGCACATCTCGGCGCCGTGCGCCATCGCCTCGCGGTTGAGGTGCACGACGAGCGCGGCGAGCGAGTCCTGGGCGTACGGCCCGCCGCGCGGCCCGAGCGGTGCGGCGAGGGCGTCGTCGTCGAGCTCCGCGAGGCGGTCCCGCCACAGCTCGTAGCCCTCGCGCAGCAGGTCCAGCCCGCCGTCGGCCGTCAGCGGCAGGGGCTCCGGCCAGTGCCGAGGGTCCACCATGTCGGCGTCCGCGGGCGCGGGTGTCGGGCCGAAGATCGCGCGGGCCCGTCTGCCCCAGACGTCGCGGCCCAGGTGGGCCGCCCGCCACGCGATCGTCGTCACCGGCGGGACGGGCGGGTCGACCGGCGTCTGCTCGAGACGCACGCTGCCGTCATCGTCGCGGCGCAGGCTCCACGCCCCGTCGACGGGTTCCCACAGGTACTCGTCGTCGGTCAGCCCCTGCAGCCGTGGCCACAGGTGGGCGTCCCAGTAGAACTCGATCTGGCCCAGCAGCAGCGTGCGCACCGTCGTCGCCATCCCCCGATCCTGCCCGAGGCGACGCCGAACAGGTGGTTGTGCACGTTTTTAAGGCTCCGGAAATGTCCAACCACCCGTTTTGCCCCAAGCCCGGGCGGGTTGGGCCCCTGGGTGGCAGGG
>NZ_JBSGUW010000008.1:60457-100740 GCF_053608125.1 Isoptericola sp. NPDC055063
CGAAAGGGGTTCCCCCTTTCCTCCCCACCCCCCGTCCCTGCACGAAGCAGAAAGGGAAGGGTTTTGTGTGCCTTTTGGGAGGCCAAAGCACGCAAACACCCCCTTGTTCGCCACCAGGCCGGGACGGGTCAGCCCGCGAGGTAGCGGGCGTACGCGCCGGTGGTGAGGAACGGCGGGAACTCCTCGCCCAACGCCACCTCGCGGAAGAGGGCCGCGGCGTCGTCGAAGCGGTCGCCGGCGGACCGCGGCAGGCCGCGCAGGACGTCGCGGAGCACGGCCTCGCAGCGCACCCGGGTGATGGGCAGGCCGTCCTCCGTCGTCGTGCCCGACGCGACCCACTGCCACACCTGCGACCGGGAGATCTCGGCCGTGGCGGCGTCCTCCATCAGGTGGTCGATGGCCGCCGCGCCGGTGCCCCGCAGCCACGACTCGACGTACCGCAGCCCCACGGACACGTTGGTCCGCAGCCCGGCCGCCGTGACGGTCGCGCCCTCGCGCCGCGCCGAGGCGACGTCGAGCAGCTCGGCCTGGCCCACCTCGACGTCGTCGCGCAGCCGGTCCACCTGGTTCTCGCGCTCGCCGAGCACCTCGTCGAACGCCCCGCGCGCCACCTCGACCAGGTCCGGGTGAGCCACCCAGGTGCCGTCGAAGCCGGCCGCGGCCTCGCGGGTCTTGTCGGCCCACACCTGCTCGACGGCGCGCTCGGTCACCTCGGGGGAGCGGCGGTCGGGGATGAAGGCGCTCATCCCGCCGATGGCGTGCGCCCCGCGCTTGTGGCACGTCGCGACGAGCAGCTCCGTGTACGCCTGCATGAACGGCGCCGTCATCGTGACCTGACCACGGTCGGGCAGCACGTACGACGACCCCCTCTTTCGGAAGCACTTGATCACGCTGAACAGGTAGTCCCAGCGGCCCGCGTTCAGCCCGGCGCAGTGGTCGCGCAGCTCGTAGAGGATCTCCTCCATCTCGAACGCGGCGGGCAGCGTCTCGATCAGCACGGTGGCGCGGATCGTGCGGCGGGGGAGGCCGAGAGCCTCCTGCGCCGCCTCGAAGACCTCGTTCCACAGCCGCGCCTCGCGGTAGCCCTCGAGCTTCGGCAGGTAGAAGTACGGCCCGCGCCCGCGGGAGATCAACTCGTGGGCGTTGTGGAACAGGTAGAGGCCGAAGTCGACCAGCGTGCCGGACGCCGGCTGCGTCGACCCGTCCGGGCCGGTGTAGGCCAGGTGCGACTCGAACAGGTGCCACCCGCGGGGGCGGAAGACGATCGTCGGCAGCTCGGTGAGGTCGGTGGAGCGCAGGGCGTACCGCTTGCCCGCCGGGTTGGTGAAGGTGAGCGTGCCGCGGATCGCGTCGTGCAGGGCGAGCTGGCCCTCCACGACGTTGCGCCACGTGGGCGACTGCGCGTCCTCGGCGTCGGCCAGCCAGCACCGGGCGCCCGAGTTGAGCGCGTTGATCGTCATCTTGGGGTCCGTCGGGCCCGTGATCTCGACGCGGCGGTCGCTCAGCCCCGGCGCCCCGGCCGCGCCCGCGACCCGCCAGGACGGGTCGTCGCGCACGGGCCGGGTGGCCGGGTGGAAGTCCGGGTCGTCTCCGTCGGCGATGCGCCGCATGCGGCGCTGCCGCTCGAGCAGCAGCTCGGTGCGGTCGTCGGCGAAGCGGTCGTGCAGCATCGCCAGGAACGCCAGCGCCTCTGGGGTGAGGATCTCCTCGTCGCGCGCCTCCAACGGGGCGGTGACGGTGAGGTGCCCCTCCGCGAGCGACGTCCCGCCCCAGACGAACGGGTCGGTCGCGGTGTCGGCGAGCGGCGTGCCGACGGCGGGCGCGACGGCGGGCACGGGGGCGGTGGTCGGGGACGTGAGCGTGGTCATGGCGTGCCTCCGGTCTGTCGGGGCTGGTCGTGGCTGGGGAGGGAGCGGGGGTGACCCGCTCAGAACTGCGCGGCCTCGGTGGAGCCGGCGAGCGCGAGGGTGGCGGCGTCGGGGTTGAGCGCCGTCGACACGCGGTCGAAGTAGCCGGTGCCGACCTCGCGCTGGTGCTTGGTGGCGGTGTAGCCGCGCTCCTCGGCGGCGAACTCCGCCTCCTGGAGCCGCACGTAGGCCGACATCTGCTCCCGGGCGTACCCGTGGGCGAGGTCGAACATCGAGTAGTTGAGGGCGTGGAAGCCGGCCAGGGTGATGAACTGGAACCGGAAGCCCATCGCGCCCAGCTCGCGCTGGAACTTCGCGATCGTGTCGTCGTCCAGGTGCTTCTTCCAGTTGAACGACGGCGAGCAGTTGTAGGCGAGCATCTGGTCCGGGAAGTCGGCCTTGACGGCCTCGGCGAACGACCGCGCGAGCTCGAGGTCGGGGGTGCCGGTCTCCATCCAGATGAGGTCGGCGTACGGGGCGTAGGCCTTGGCCCGCGCGATGCACGGCTCGACGCCGTTGCGCACCTCGTAGAAGCCCTCGCCGGTGCGCCCGCCGGTGAGGAACGGGCGGTCGCGCTCGTCGACGTCGGAGGTGAGCAGGGTGGCCGCCTCGGCGTCCGTGCGGGCGATGACGACGCTCGGCACGTCGGAGACGTCGGCCGCGAGCCGCGCCGCGTTGAGCGTGCGCACGTGCTGCTGGGTGGGGATCAGCACCTTGCCGCCCAGGTGGCCGCACTTCTTCTCGCTGGCGAGCTGGTCCTCCCAGTGCACGCCCGCCGCGCCCGACGCGATCATCGACCGCATCAGCTCGTACGCGTTGAGCGGGCCGCCGAACCCGGCCTCCGCGTCGGCGACGATCGGGGCGAGCCAGTCGCGGGTCGGGGCGCCGTTCTCGGACACGTCGATCTGGTCGGCGCGCAGGAGCGCGTTGTTGATGCGGCGCACGACGGCCGGCACCGAGTTGGCCGGGTACAGCGACTGGTCCGGGTAGGTCTGGCCCGCGAGGTTCGCGTCGCCGGCCACCTGCCAGCCCGACAGGTAGATGGCCTGCAGGCCCGCCTTGACCTGCTGCACGGCCTGGTTGCCGGTCAGGGCGCCGAGGGCGTTGATGAAGTCCTCCTCGTGCAGCTGGCGCCACAGCCGCTCGGCGCCGCGCCGGGCCAGGGTGAACTCCTCGCCGACCGAGCCGCGCAGCGCGACGACATCCTCCGCGGTGTAGTCGCGGGTGATGCCGTCCCAGCGCGGGTCGGCGGCCCACTGCTCGGCGAGCTGCGTGGCCGTCTGGGCCTGGTCGCCGGCGCGGGTGGTGCTGCGGGAGTCAAGGATGGCGGTCATGTCGAGCCTCTTTCGTGTGTCTCGGTCGTCGGGGGCGGTGCCGATGACCACGACCCTCGCGCGCCGCGCCACCCCGCGGCCAGGAATCCTGGGGAGAAATATCGAGGTTCTTCTCCTGGACGGAAGGTGTGCCGCGTGTCACCCTCGAGCATGGCCATCTCGACCGAACCGCGGCCCGGTACCCGGGACGACGCGGCGCTGCCCCTCGAGCGGGAGGCCGACGCCCTGACGATCGGCCGCCGCATCCGGCATCTGCGCACCCGCCGCGGCATGACGCTCGAACAGCTCGGCGACGCCATCGGACGTGCGCCGTCGCAGGTCTCGATGCTGGAGAACGGCAAGCGCGAGCCCACCATCGCGCGCCTGCAGGCGGTGGCCCGCGCGCTCGGGGCGAGCGTCGAGGACCTCCTCTCCGCCGAGCCGCCCTCGCACCGCGACGCGCTGGAGATCGAGCTGGAGCGCGTGCAAAGGGGGTCGCTCTTCTCCGCGCTCGGGGTGCGCCCCGTGAAGGTGGGCAAGTCGCTGCCCACGGACGCGCTCGAGGCGATCGTGGGGCTGCAGCGCGAGCTGGAGCGCCTGCACTCCGAGCGCGCGCTCACGCCGGAGGAGGCGCGCCGGGCGAACACCGAGCTGCGCGCCGACATGCGCGCGCAGGACAACTACTTCCCCGACCTGGAGATCGTCGCCCGCGGCCTGCTCGACGACGTCGGCCACGGCCGCGGGCCGCTGCCCCAGCGAGCGGTCGGCGAGCTGGCCGCCCATCTCGGGTTCTCGATCCACTACGAGCCGGACCTGCCCCAGTCCACGCGCGCCGTCATCGACCGGCTCCACCGCCGGGTGTACCTGCCGAGCAACGGGATCCGCGGCCGGTCGGAGGCGCGCTCCGCGGTGCTGCAGGCCCTCGCCTCGCACGTGCTGGACCACGCGGAGCCGCGCGACTACCGCGAGTTCCTGCGCCAGCGCGTCGAGGCCAACTACCTGTGCGCGGCCCTGCTCGTGCCCGAGCGGGAGGCGGTGAAGCAGCTGCGCGAGGCCAAGGAGGCCCGGTCCATCTCGCTCGAGGACCTGCGCGACGCGTTCGCCGTCTCCTACGAGACGGTGGCCCACCGCTTCACGAACCTGGCGACCCGGCACCTGGGCATCCCGGTGCACTTCATGAAGGTCCACGAGTCGGGGGCGATCCACAAGGCGTACGAGAACGACGGCGTGCGGTTCCCCGCCGACCCGCTGGGCACCGTGGAGGGGCAGCACGTGTGCCGGCACTGGACCGCCCGCGTGGTGTTCTCCGTCGCCGACCGGCTCAGCCCGTACTACCAGTACACCGACACCCCGACCGGCACGTACTGGTGCACCTCCCGCGTGCAGGACACCGCCGACGGGCGGTTCTCGGTGAGCGTGGGCGTGCCGTACGCGCAGGTCAAGTGGTTCCTCGGTCGGGAGACGACGGCGCGCAGCACGTCGCGCTGCCCCGACGACGGCTGCTGCCGGCGCCCTGCCGAGCCGCTCGCCCGTCGCTGGGACGGCCACGCGTTCCCCAGCGCCCGCCCGCATGCCTCGATGCTCGCGGCGATGCCGTCCGGCGCGTTCCCCGGCGTCGACACGACCGAGGTCTACGAGTTCCTGGAGCGGCACGCGCCGACGGCGGACGGCTGACGGCGAGCAGGCGGTTGAGCACGTTCTGAGCCGTCATTCGGTGCGGAAGCGCCTGGTCGGCGAGCGGTGGTGGGCGCTCAGTCGTGCCAGGCGCCGACCCAGTCGTCCCAGCGGGGGCCGTCGCCCAGGCCGTCGCCGTCGCCGGCCCGGGTGCGCAGGCCGGCGAGGACGAGGCGGAGGTAGCGCAGGTGCAGCGCGTCCGCCTCGGCGCGGGGGAAGGGGAGCGCGGGGCGCAGGTGGAGCAGCAGCTGCATGACGTCCGCGGTGGTGAACCCGGTCGGCACCAGGCCGCCGGCGCGGTCGTACGCGACCAGCCTTTCGAGGCCGACGCGCAGGTCGCGGGTCGCTTCGGCGAGGTCGTCGGGGAGCGGACCGCCCGCCCCCGGCGGTCGCAGGATGGGGCCGGTCGCGCCGGTGATCTGCCGCGCGAGGAACGTGCCGACGGCGCCGTCGGCTTCGGGCACCCCGTCGGTCCCGCACTGGTCCGCCACCTCGGTCGCCAGCCGCGCCGCCTCGCGCACGGCCTGCACGTGGAGGGCCTCGACCAGGGCCTCCTTGGTGGGGTAGCGGCGGTAGACCGAGCCGACGCCGACGCGGGCGTGCCGGGCGACGTCGGCCATGGAGGCGCCGTGCCCCTGCGCGGCGAAGACCTCGCGCGCCGCGGCGAGCACGGCCGTGTCGTTGGCGCGCGCCTCGCGCAGCCGGCCGGGCAGCGGGCGGTCCTCGGCGGGCTCGTCGGCGGTGGGGGCGGAGGGCATGGGCTCACGGTAGCCGCCGCCTGGGTGCTAAGGTGAATCGGAACGAGCATTCCGTTCCGTTTCGATCGGCGCCGCGCGACGAGGCGCAGCCACCCCCACCACAGAGAGCGAGCACGACCGTGCCTCCGTCCAGCCCCGCGCCCGACGCCGCCCCCGGCCAGCCCGCCGACGCCACCGTCGAGCGACACTCCGGCCGCGTGATCTTCGCGCTGAGCGCGGCCGTGCTCGCCTTCTCGCTGATGCAGACGCTCGTCGTCCCCGCGCTGCCGACCCTCGGCAGGGAGCTGGGCGCGACGGCGCAGGGCACCGGCTGGATCCTCACCGCGTTCCTGCTCGCCGGGGCGGTCTTCGCGCCCGTGGTCGGCAACCTCGGCGACCGGTTCGGGCATCGTCGCGTGCTGCTCGGCACGATCCTCGTGTTCGCGGCTGCGACCCTGCTGGCCGCGGCCGCGCCCACACTCGGGGTGCTGCTCGTGGCGCGCGTCGTGCAGGGCGTGAGCACCGCGACGTTCCCCCTCGCCCTGGCGATCGCCCGCTCCACGCTGTCCGGGCCGCGGCTCGCGTCGGCGTTCGGGTGGATCCCCGGGATGATCGGGCTCGGGGCGGGCGCGGCGCTGGTCGTGGGCGGCGTCGTCGTCGACGCGCTCGGCTGGCGCTGGCTGTTCGTGCTCGGAGCGGCGCTGATCCTCGGCTCCGGCGCGCTCGTCGCGGCCTGGGTGCCGCGCGGCGGCGCGCCCGCCGTGCAGCGCCGGACCGACTGGCCCGGCATCGCCCTGCTCGCCGGCGGGCTCGTCGGCGTGCTGCTCGCCGTCTCGCAGGGCGGCACGTGGGGCTGGGGCTCGCCGCGGACCGTCGTCGTCGGTGCGGTCGGCCTCGTGCTGCTCGCCGTGCTGGTCCTCGTCGAGCGGCGCACGGCCGCGCCCGTCGTCGACGTACGCACCTTCCGCCACGGGCCGATCGTGCTCGTCAGCCTCCTCACCGTGGCCGTGGGCTTCGTGCCCTACGTCTGCTACGTCGCGCTGCCCCTGCTCATGCAGGCCCCGGCGAGCACCGGCTACGGGCACGGCATGAGCGTCACCGTCTCGGGGCTGGCGATGCTCCCCAGCGCGGTGCTCGTCTTCCTCGGCGGGCGCGCCACGCCGGCCCTGGTGCGGCGCATCGGCCCGGGCGGCACCGGGGCGGTCGCGGCCGGCGTCATGGCCGTCGGAGCGGTCGGCCTGGCCCTGTGGCCGGCGACGCCGTGGGCCGTCGTCGTGGCGTTCTCCGTGCTCGGCCTCGGCAACGGCATCGGGTACGCGATCTGCGCGCAGCTCGTCGTCACCTGGTCGCCGCCCACCGAGACCGGCGCCGCCACCGGCCTGAACAGCGTGGTGCGCACCGTCGGCTCCGCGGCGGCCGCCCCGGTGGTCACCGCCCTCATCGCCGCGGGCGCGACCGACCCGGCCGGCGCCTACTCCGCCGCGTTCTGGGTGGCGACGGTCGTCAGCGTCGTCGGCGTGCTGGTCGCCCTCGTGCTCGTGGCGCGGTCGCGGGTCGCGGCGGGCGGCTGAGCCGTCCGCGGGCGGCGCGGTCTCAGGGTCGCCCCAGGGTCGAACCGGGGGCACACCCCATGGTGGCGGGCTGTGCTCCCGGCGGAGGCTGGGACGCATGATCGACGCGATCGCCTCGCTGTGGGCCCAGCTGGAGAGCACGCTGTTCGCGCTCGTCTCCTCCGCCTGGGCGTTCCCCGCGCTGTTCGCGTCCACGGCCGCCGACGGGTTCTTCCCGCCCGTGCCCGGCGAGACCGTGATCATCATGCTGGCGGTCGGCGCCGAGACCGGGCAGGGCGTGAACCTCGCCCTCGTCGTGCTCGTGGCGGCGCTCGGCGCATGGTGCGGCGACCAGGTGGCCTACGCCCTCGGCCGGGCGCTCGGCACGACGCGGGTGCCGTTCCTGCGCGGCCCGCGCGGCCAGCGCGCCGTCGCCTGGGCGGGCCGCTCCTTCGAGCGCCGGGGTGCCTCCGTCGTCCTGGGCGCGCGGTTCGTGCCCGTCGGACGGATGGCGGTGAACGTCACCGCCGGCGCGGTGGGCTTCTCGCGGCGCCGCTTCATGGGCCTGTCCGCCGTCGCGTCCCTCGCGTGGGCGTGCTGGTCGGTGCTGATCGGCGTGGTGGCGGCGGCGCCGCTCGGCGACCAGCCGCTGCTCGCCGTCGCGGTCGGCATCGTCGTGGGCACGGTGCTCGGCCTCGTCGTCGATCGGGTCCTCACGGCCTGGGGAGCCCGCGGACGCCGTGCCGCCCCGGCGACGCCGGCGGCCCTGGTGGAGCAGCGCGAGCCGGCGCTCGCGGGCGGCTCCGCGCCGCGGGTCCCCGCCCGCGGCGCGGCAGCCCTCAGTGCTCCTGCCTGTCCTTCTCGTCCCCGATGAAGTCCTCGACGGCGTCGTCCACGCCGTCGAGGTTCATGTCCGCGGCGCGGGCGCGGCGGGCGTCCCACCGCAGGGTGAGGGCGCCCAGCAGCGCCGCGATCACGGAGCCGAGCAGGATGGCGGCCTTGGCGCCCTCGGTGTGCTCCGAGGCGTGCCCGAACGACAGCTCCGCCACCAGCAGCGCCACCGTGAACCCGATGCCGGCGAGGAAGCCGACGGGCAGCAGGTCGCGCACGCCGATGCCCTGCGCCAGCCGCAGCGGGGTGAGCCGCGTGACCAGCGCCGTCGTGCCGAGCACCCCGACGAGCTTGCCGACCACGAGACCGATCGTGATGGCCGGGACCACCGGCTGGCCGAGGATCTCCGTGACTCCGCCGCCGTCGACCACGTCGACGCCGGCCGCGAAGAAGGCGAACACCGGCAGCGCGACCCCCTGCGACCAGGGCTTGACCGCATGCTCGTAGCGGTGCGTGCGGGGGGCCGCCTCGCCGTGGGTGGGCCGGGCCGCGACGGTGAAGCCCATGAGGACGCCGGCCACGGTCGCGTGCACCCCCGAGGCGTGCATGAACGCCCAGGCCACCGCGAACAGGGGCACGAGCATCCACCAGTACGGCCGGCGGGACCGCACGACCAGGCCGAACAGCACGATCGCGACGAGCGAGGCGGCGAGGTAGCCGAAGTTCAGGGACTCCGTGTAGAAGACGGCGATGACGATGATCGCGAGCAGGTCGTCGACGACCGCGAGGGTGAGCAGGAACGTCCGGACCGCGGCCGGCAGCCCCTTGCCGAACACGGCTAGCACGCCGAGCGCGAAGGCGATGTCGGTGGCCGTCGGGATCGCCCAGCCCTGGAGAGCTCCGGGCTCGCCGAGCCCGACGACGATCACCGAGTACAGGACGGCGGGCACCGCCATGCCCCCGACGGCGGCGAGCATCGGCACACCCGCCTCCTTCGGGCTGCGCAGGCTCCCGGCCACGAACTCGTGCTTGAGCTCGACGCCGACGACGAAGAAGAAGATGGCGAGCAGGCCGTCGGCCGCCCACTCCGCCACCGTGAGGTCGAGGTGCACGGACAGCGGCCCCAGCCGGTCGAAGCCGAGCACCGCCTCGGACAGGGCGAAGTACGACTCGCGCCACGGGGCGTTCGCGCAGATCAGTGCCAGGAGCGCGGCGCCGATGAGGAGCGCCCCGCCGGTGGTCTCGCGCGAGGCGAAGCGGCGGAGCCGGGTGCCGAAGGGCTGGGTGGCGGTCTCGGAGGTCAGGGTGGTTCTCCTGTCCGGTCGTGGGGTCGCTGTTCTCCCGGCGTCGCAGCCGGTGCCACCGACCAGACTTCCCGGCTCACCGCGGGTCAGCCTAACGTCCGTGGGACCGCGCGACGGCGTCGGCGGTCAGGGCGCCTCGCGCGCCATCGTGACGAGCCGCGTGAGGGTGTTCCAGTTGCGGGCCGTGGTCCAGGTTCCGGCGGCCCTGTCGACCAGCGCGGGGGTGAGCTTCGACCGGCCGATGCCGACCACGTAGTCCACGACGAGCACGCCGTCCACGACGGCGACCCGCTCCGGCCGGTCCTCCACCAGCCGCGCGAGCGCGTCGGCGTCCACGCGGTCGGGGCCCACGTGCACCTGCACGTGGGAGGGGTGGTCCGCGGTGGCGTCGGGGAACGGGTCGGCGTCGAGGAGGGCGGCGGCCCGGTCGGAGGTCAGGGCGACGGCGCGCACGTCCCCTCCGAGGCGGTGGGACAGGGCCGCCTCGACGCGTGCGGCGACGCCGTCGTCGCCCACGTCCGCGGTGCCGACGAGGTTGCCGCTGTTCGCGTAGGTCCGCGGGTCGGCGAGGCCCGCCGCCGTGGCGGCCTCGCGCAGGTCCGCGGCGCTCACGCGGCGGTGGGGGCCGAGGTTCACGCCCCGCAGCAGGACGACGTAGGCGGTGCGTGCGGGCTCGGGAGATGCCATGCGCCCATGGTGCTCGCCGGGACGCCCTGCGGCGCGCCGGAGTCCGGCGCGTGAACGACGGGTGACAAGTTCTCCGACCCGCCGGGGTGGGGGTGGTGGCGCGAATCACAGCGTCGTAGTTTGGCGCCAGGGACGGCGTCCCGGCCGTCCTCGGAAGAAGGGGAGCTCGCCGTGGCCCGAACCGCACCCGTCCCTGAGCGGGACACCGTCGACACCGTCGACCCGGACGGCACCGCCCGTCGGACGTTCGTCGTCGACACGTCCGTGCTGTTGTCCGACCCCCGGGCGATCTACCGCTTCGCCGAGCACGACGTCGTCCTGCCGGTCGTCGTCGTCACGGAGCTGGAGGCCAAGCGCCACCACGCCGAGCTCGGCTACTTCGCCCGCAGCGCGCTGCGGATGCTCGACGACCTGCGCGTGAAGCACGGCCGCCTCGACGCCCCGATCCCGGTGGGCGACGTGGGCGGCACGCTGCGCGTGGAGCTCAACCACACCGACTCGCAGGTGCTGCCGGCGGGCTTCCGGCTCGGCGACAACGACACGCGGATCCTGTCCGTCGCGGCGAACCTCGCCTCGGAGGGTCGCGACGTCACCGTGGTCTCCAAGGACCTGCCGATGCGGGTCAAGGCGTCGGCCGTCGGCCTGCGCGCCGAGGAGTTCCGCCACGAGCTCGCCGTCGACTCCGGCTGGACCGGGATGCGCGAGATCGACGTCGCCGACGAGCAGGTCGCCACCCTGTACGACGGCGGCGAGGTGGAGCTGGCCGCCCTCGACCCGGAGGTGGTCGAGGCGGCGTCGCCGCTGCTGTGCCACACCGGCCTGGTCGTCCACTCGCCGGGCGGCTCCGCCCTCGGTCGCGTCACCGCCGACAAGACGGTCCGGCTGGTGCGGGGCGACCAGGACGTGTTCGGCGTGCACGGCCGGTCGGCCGAGCAGCGTGTCGCCATCGACCTGCTGCTGGACCCGGAGATCGGGATCGTGTCGCTCGGCGGACGAGCCGGCACGGGCAAGTCCGCGCTGGCGCTGTGCGCCGGGCTGGAGGCCGTCCTCGAGCGGCGCCAGCACCGCAAGATCCTCGTCTTCCGGCCGCTGTACGCGGTGGGCGGCCAGGAGCTGGGCTACCTGCCCGGGTCCGAGTCCGAGAAGATGAACCCCTGGGCGCAGGCCGTGTACGACACCCTCGGCGCACTCGTCTCGCCGGAGGTCGTGGACGAGGTCATCGACCGCGAGATGCTCGAGGTGCTCCCGCTCACGCACATCCGCGGGCGCTCGCTGCACGACGCGTTCGTCATCGTGGACGAGGCCCAGTCGCTGGAGCGCAACGTGCTCCTCACGGTGCTGTCGCGCATCGGGCAGGCCTCGCGCGTCGTGCTCACGCACGACGTCGCCCAGCGGGACAACCTGCGGGTGGGCCGGCACGACGGCGTCGCGGCGGTCATCGAGGCGATGAAGGGCCACCCGCTCTTCGCGCACGTCACGCTGACCCGGTCCGAGCGGTCGCCCGTCGCGGCCCTCGTCACCGAGATGCTGGAGTCACTGGAGATCTGACGGCTGCGCCCGCGCCGCCGGTCAGACGGGTGCCGGAGCACCCGGCGCCGTCTGCCGGCGGCGCGGGTGCACCAGCACGACCGCGAGCACGCCGACCACGGCGCCGAGCACGGTGTCGAGGGCGCGCGAGGCCGCGATCCCGGCGGGGTCCACCGACCCGCCGAGCGACGTCATCAGCAGCGCCATCGGCGTGATCGTGAGCATCGCCAGCCCGTAGTGGCGCCCGACGACGACCTCCGTGACGACCTGCAGCACCACGACGACGACGCAGGTGGCGGCGAACGACAGGTGCGCCGCCAGCAGCGGCCAGGCCAGGAGGGCGCCCAGCACGGTGCCGCCACCGCGCTGCAGGGCGCGGACGGTCGCGTGCCGGGTGCTCGTGCCCTGCAGGGTGGCGGTGGCGCCGAGCTGGGCCCAGGCCGGGTGGCTGAGGCCGACGGCGAGCGTGCCGGCGCCGGCGACGAGCCCCGCGAGCACCACGCGGACCCCGGAGAGGCGCCATCCGGGCGCGCGCCAGCCGGCCCGCAGGTCGTCGACCAGGCGGCGGCGCGGGGACAGGTCGGCGGCGGGGGCGGTGGTGGCGCCGCGCTCCGAGGCGGACGTGGAGTCCAGGGCCGCGGCGAACGCGGCGAGCTCGGCGGCGAGCACGCGGGCGGTGTCGCGCGTGCGGCGGTGGGACAGGTCGTCGGCGAGCACGTCGCGGGCCCGCGCCACGGCGGCCGAGGCCACCCGCGCGGCGTCGGGGCCGGCGTCGGGTCCGGCGTCGAACGACCGGCGCACCGCGTCCGCGGCCCGGCGGACGGCGAGGCGGGCCGGCGCGCTCGGCCGCACGAGATAGCCGCTCATCCCGACGATCCAGGCCACGGCCGCGCCGAGCGCGAACGCGGTGCCGCGTTCGGCGACGTCGGACCACCCGAGCGGCCCGACCATGCCGCCGGCGGCCGCGAAGACGACGATGCTCGCCCCGGGGGGCCCGGTGCGGACCAGGGCGGACAGCGCGGTCGCGCCCCCCGCGACGAGCGCCACCACGGCGAGGACGACCAGCGTGGGGGCGCCTGCGGCCGTGAGGCTCGACGTGACGAGGAAGGCGGCGACGAAGACGACGGCGGTGCCGGTCAGCAGGGCGGCGCGGCGGCGGTACGGCTCGTACCGGCCGTACAGGATGACGAGCGCGCCCAGGGAGGCGAAGGCGGCCAGGTCGGTGCGCCCGACGGCGGCGCTGAGCGTGAGGACGACGGCCGCGGCGGCGCCGACCCGCAGCGCGGCGGCGAGCGTGGCGTCGGCAGGGTTGATGCGGAGCGCGGCGCGCAGGTGGGCGGGGTCGAGGACGTCGCGGGCGCTGGTGAGCACGGGGGAGGGTGCGGGGGAGGAGGGCATTGCGGACCATAATAGTTCACCGGTAAATCATCATGGAAGGATTCGCGGTGTGACCTCTATCCTGGTCGCCGTGGACTACATCGAGCGCGTGCGCGCGCAGTGGGCCGAGCGGCTGCCCGAGGTGGACACGTCCCCGGCCGACGTCGGGGCGCGGGTCCGGCGGATCGCGGCGCTCCTCGAGGCGGAGGTCGCGGACGACCTCGCGAGCCACGACGTCACGCGCGCCGAGCTCGACGTCCTCACCGCGCTGCGCCGCTCCGGGCGGCCGCTGCGCGCCGGCGAGATCACCACGATGACCGGCTCGCCAGGCGCGTCGATCACCAAGCGGCTCGACCGGCTGGAGCGCGCCGGCCTCGTGGAGCGTGCCGTGCACGAGCGCGACAAGCGGGGCGTCCTGGTGGCGCTGACCGGCGAGGGGGAGCGGCTCGTCGACGAGCTGTTCCCGCGGCAGGTCGGGCACGAGCGGGCGGCCCTGGTGGACCTGTCCGAGACTGAGCGGACCGAGCTCGGCCGGCTGCTCGCCGTCGTCCTGCGGCGGCTGGACCCGAAGGACTACTGACCGCGGGGAGGCGCCGCGCGTCTCAGGTGGAACCCCCCAGCCCCGCGCCCCGAGGGGCGCCTCCCCGCGTACGGCCGACAGTAGCAGGTGAGGTTAGCCTTACCAATCCCAGCGTCGAACGCGGGCCACCCCGGAGACGTCGACGGCGGCGCCCCCCGAGGGGGAGCGCCGCCGTCGCGGGGCAGGGACGTCAGGCCTGCGGGGGCTTCGTCATCGACAGCACGTCGAGGGCCGAGTCGAGCTGGGCCTCCGTGACCTCGCCGCGCTCCACGAAGCCGAGGTCGACGACGGCCTCGCGCACCGTCATGCCCTGCTTCACCGAGTGCTTCGCGACCTTCGCGGCCGCCTCGTAGCCGATCACGCGGTTCAGCGGCGTGACGATCGACGGCGACGACTCCGCGAACGCGCGGGCCCGGTCCACGTTGGCGGTGATGCCCGAGACGGTCTTGTCGGCCAGGACACGCGAGGCGTTGGCGAGCAGGCGGGTCGACTCCAGCACGCCCTGCGCGATGACGGGGATCTGCACGTTGAGCTCGAACGACCCGCTCGCGCCGGCCCACGCGACGGTGGCGTCGTTGCCGATCACGCGCGCGGCGACCATGAGCACGGCCTCCGGGATCACCGGGTTGACCTTGCCCGGCATGATCGAGCTGCCCGGCTGCAGGTCGGGGATGGCGATCTCGCCGAGGCCGGTGTTCGGGCCCGAGCCCATCCAGCGCAGGTCGTTGCAGATCTTCGTGATGGACACCGCGATGGTGCGCAGCGCGCCGGACAGCTCGACGAGGCCGTCGCGCGCCGACTGCGCCTCGAAGTGGTCGCGCGCCTCGGTCAGCGGCAGGCCCGTGTCCTCGCGCAGCAGCTCGATGACGCGCTGCGGGAAGCCAGCGGGGGTGTTGATGCCGGTGCCGACGGCCGTGCCGCCCAGCGGTACCTCGGCGGCGCGGGGCAGCGCCGTCTCCACGCGCTCGACGCCGTAGCGGATCGCGGCCGCGTACCCGCCGAACTCCTGCCCGAGGGTCACGGGGGTGGCGTCCATGAGGTGCGTGCGGCCCGACTTCACGACCGTGGCGAACTCGTCCGCCTTCGCGCCCAGGGCGTCGGCCAGGTGCTTCAGCGCCGGGACCAGGTCGTTGATCGCGGCGGCGGTGGCGGCCACGTGGACGGACGTCGGGAAGACGTCGTTCGACGACTGCGAGGCGTTGACGTGGTCGTTCGGGTGCACGTCCTTGCCGAGCGAGCGAGTGGCCAGCGTGGCCAGCACCTCGTTGGTGTTCATGTTGGACGACGTGCCGGAGCCCGTCTGGAACACGTCGATCGGGAAGTGCGCGTCGTACGCGCCCGAGGCGACCTCGTCGGCGGCGGCGACGATCGCGTCGGCGACGTCCTGGTCGAGCACGCCCAGCTCGGCGTTGGCGCGCGCCGCGGCCTTCTTGATCCGGGCCAGGGCCTCGATGTGCCCGCGCTCGAGCGTGGTGCCGGAGATCGGGAAGTTCTCCACGGCGCGCTGCGTCTGCGCGCGGTAGAGGGCGTGCGCCGGGACGCGCACCTCGCCCATCGTGTCGTGCTCGATGCGGTACTCGGTCTCGCCCGCGCCGGACGCGCCGGGGACGACGGTGTCGGAAGTCATGCCTCTATCGTGCCGCACCCGCGGGACCGGTCCGTCGTGAGCCGGGTCACGCCCGCCCGTCGGTGGCCGCCGCCAGGATGGACCCGTGACCTTCACCCACGTGGTCCTGTACCGCGCGATGAACCTGGGACACCGCGGCAGCCCGGTGCGCGCCGCGCTCGAGGGCGCGCTGCTCGACGGCGGCGCGGCGGCCGTGCGCTCCTTCCAGACCAACGGCACCGTGCTGCTCGACGTCGGGCCGGGCGGGGACGCCGCGGCGGTCGCCGTCGTCCGGGCGGCGGCGCCGGTGCTCGCCGACGGGTGCGGCTACGCGGGGGCGGCGCTGGTGCGCTCGCTCGACGACGTGGCCGCCGCCGTCGAGGGCGACCCGTTCGCCCTCACGCGCGACGAGCGCACGTACCGCGAGACGGTGACCTTCGTCGACGGCGGGGATCCGTTGTCCGTGGCGCTGCCGTGGACGGACCCGCGCGACCTGCTCGACCTCGTGGCCGCCCGGCCGGGGGTGGTGCTCGGCGTGGCACGCGGCGGGCCGGGCGCCGGGGGCGACCCGAACTCCGCCGTCGAGCGGTTCACCGGGGGAGTCGCGACCACCCGGACCCTCGGCACCGTGCGGCGGCTGCTCGCCGCCGCACGGGACTGAGGATCCCGTTCCGGGAGGCCGTGGTCAGGATCGGTCAGCCGACCGGCTGCTCGCCGACCTCGCCGTCGACCGCCACGAGGCGGGCGCTGCCGTCGTCCAGGTCGTAGACCACGCCGACGACTGCGAGCCGGCCCGCGTCGACGGCCGCGGCGATCGCGGCCGAGTAGCCCCGCAGCAGGGCCACGGTGTGCTTGACGTGCTCCGTGCGGAGCACGTCGACGTCGATCGGGCCGTCGATGCCCTGGCGGCTCGTGAGCTCGGCGACGGACGGGATGACCTTGTCCACGACGGCGCGCACGAAGCCGGGAGGCTGCTCGCCCGTGCTGAGCGTGTGGGCCGTCGCCGCGACCGCGCCGCACGAGTCGTGCCCGAGCACCACGACGAGCGGCGTGTGCAGCACCTCGGTGCCGTACTCGATGGAGCCGAGCACCGTGGTGTCCACGACGTGCCCCGCCGTGCGCACCACGAAGACGTCGCCCAGGCCCTGGTCGAAGATGATCTCCGCGGCGACCCGCGAGTCCGAGCAGCCGAAGATCACGGTGTGCGGGTGCTGGGTGGTGCGCAGCTCGTGCCGGCGGACGGCGTCCTGGTCCGGGTGGTCCGGCTCGTCGCGGACGAAGCGGCCGTTGCCTGCGCGCAGCCGCTCCCAGGCCTCGGTGGGCGTGAGGGTCGCGTCGGGCGTGCTGCTCATGCGTGCTCCTTCGTGGTGGGGTCCAGCTCCCGGGCCCAGGGCGGGTTGGCGCCGGCACGCGAGACGGTCACGGCGGCGACGGCGGCGCACCGGGCCAGCAGCCGCTCGGTGTCGGCGACGGGGATCGTGCGCAGCGCGTCGCGCCGGGAGGCGCCGAGCAGGTCGGTGGACCACAGGCCGTCGAGGAGGGCTCCCATGAAGGAGTCTCCCGCGCCGACGGTGTCGACCACGTCGACCCGCGGGGCAGTGACCGCGACCTCGCCGGCCGCCGTGACCGCCGTCGCGCCCTCGCCGCCGAACGTCACCACGACGAGCGCCGGCCCCGTCGCCTGCCACGCGCGGGCGACCTCCAGCGGGTCGGAGCCGGGCGCGAGCCACGCGAGGTCCTCGTCGCTCACCTTGACGACGTCGGACAGCGCCACGAGCTCCTCGACCCGGGGGCGCACCGCGGCGGCGTCGCCCATGAGCGCGGGGCGGGCGTTGGGGTCGTAGCTGACCGTCGCGACGCGGCGCGCGTCCTCGAGCACCCGGCGCACGGCCGCGTCGCCGGGGGCGAGCATCGCCGCGATGGAGCCCGTGTGCACCGCGAGCGTCTCGTCGGTCGCTCCCGCGCCCGCGGGCACCTGCCACTCGAGGTCGAACTCGTAGGTGGCGGCGCCCGTCGCGTCGAGGGTCGCCTGCGCGACGCTCGTGCGGTCCGCGCCGTCGCTGCCCGGCGCCAGCGCCACGCGGGACTCGGCGAGCCACGCCCGCACGTCGTCGCCGCGGGCGTCGCGGCCGAGCCACGTCGCGAGCCGCACGTCGCGGCCCAGCCGGCCCAGGGTCAGGGCGACGTTCGCCAGGCTGCCGCCGGGGTGCTCCTCGCTCGTCCCGTCGGGGCGGTGCACCACGTCCACCAGGGCCTCGCCGACGGCGAGCACGTGCGCGCTCACGCGTCGCCCTCCTCGGTCTCGGCGGCGGTCCCGGGCTGGGGCTCGGCGTCCGCCCGGGCTGCCGCGAGGCGCTCGCGCGCGCCGTCGAGCCACTCCTGGCAGCGGGCGGCGAGGGCCTCGCCGCGCTCCCACAGGGCGAGGGACGCCTCGAGCGGCTCGCTGCCGGCCTCGAGCCGGGCGACGACCTGGACCAGCTCGTCGCGGGCCTGCTCGTAGCTCAACAAGGAGATCTCTGTCGGGGCGTCGGGGTTCGCGTCGGTCACGGGGGACAGTCAACAACATGGCGCCGACGCCATGACAGCGCCGTCCACCCGGCGGTCGGGGGCACGGCCGGAAATGCCTTGCGAGCGCGGGGGTGGTCGGGCAGCGTGCCCGCCATGGTTCATCTGGAGGTGGCGCACGTGGAGCACGTGCTGCCCGACGGTCGCACGCTGCTCGACGACGTCTCGTTCCGCGTCCCCGAGGGCAGCGCGACCGCTCTCGTCGGGCCCAACGGCTCGGGCAAGACCACCCTCCTGCGCCTGCTGTCGGGCGAGCTGACCCCGCAGGCGGGCTCCGTCACCGTCGCGGGCGGCCTCGGCGTCATGCCGCAGTTCGTCGGCTCCGTGCGCGACGCCAGCACGGTGCGCGACCTGCTCGTCGCGGTCGCCCCGCCGCGCATCCGCGACGCCGCACGCGCCGTCGACGCCGCCGAGCTGGCCATCATGGAGGTCGACGACGAGCCCGCCCAGCTCGCCTACGCGCAGGCGCTCGCCGACTGGGCCGAGGCGCGCGGGTACGAGGCCGAGACGCACTGGGACGTCTGCACCGTCGCGGCTCTCGGCATCCCGTACGAGCAGGCGCGCTGGCGAGAGGTGCGCACCCTGTCGGGCGGCGAGCAGAAGCGCCTGGTCCTGGAGTCGTTGCTGCGCGGCACCGACGAGGTGCTGCTGCTCGACGAGCCGGACAACTACCTCGACGTCCCGGGCAAGCGGTGGCTCGAGGACCAGCTGCGCGCCACCCGCAAGACGGTCCTGTTCGTCTCCCACGACCGCGAGCTGCTGGCCACGGCGGCCGACCGGATCGTGTCGATCGAGCCCGCGCCGTCGGGCGCGGACGCGTGGGTGCACGGCGGGTCGTTCGCGACGTTCCACGAGGCCCGGCGCGAGCGCTTCGCCCGCTTCGAGGAACTGCGGCGGCGGTGGGGCGAGAAGCACGAGCAGCTGAAGAAGCTGGTGCGCGAGCTGCAGCGCGCCGCGACGATGAGCGACGTCATGGCGGCCCGGTACAAGGCCGCCCAGACCCGCCTGCGCAAGTTCGAGGAGGTCGGTCCGCCGCCCGAGCCGCCGCGCGAGCAGGACATCCGCATGCGCCTGCGCGGCGGCCGCACCGGCGTGCGCGCGGTGACGTGCGAGCAGCTCGGCCTCACGGGGCTCATGCAGCCGTTCGACCTCGAGGTCTTCTACGGTGAGCGGGTCGCGGTCCTCGGGTCCAACGGCTCGGGCAAGTCGCACTTCCTGCGCCTGCTGGGCGGCGACGACGTCGCGCACACCGGCGAGTGGCGGCTGGGCGCGCGCGTCGTGCCGGGCGTCTTCGCGCAGACGCACGCGCAGCCGGAGCTGTTCGGCCGCACCCTCACGCAGGTGCTGTGGGAGGACCACGCGCGTGACCGCGGCGCCGCGATGTCCGTGCTGCGCCGCTACGAGCTGACCGTCGCCGCCGACCGCGCGTTCGACCGGCTCTCGGGCGGGCAGCAGGCGCGGTTCCAGATCCTGCTGCTCGAGCTCGCCGGCTGCACCGCGCTGCTGCTCGACGAGCCCACCGACAACCTCGACCTCGCCAGCGCCGAGGCGCTGCAGGAGGGGCTGGAGGCGTTCGAGGGCACCGTGCTCGCCGTCACGCACGACCGCTGGTTCGCGCGCGGCTTCGACCGCTTCCTCGTGTTCGGCGCCGACGGCACCGTGCGCGAGACGCTCGAGCCCGTCTGGGACGAGGGGCGCGTCGTCCGGGCGCGCTGACCCTCAGCCGCGGCGCGCCGCGGGCGTCGTCGTCCGGGACCGGCGGCCGGCGACGACGTCGAGCACGTTGTCGACGAGCCGCTCGGCGTCGTCCCCGGTCGCGGCGGTGATCCCGAGGGTGGAACCGAGGTGGGCCGGCGCGACGAGCAGCAGGACCAGGTCGAGCGGGTCGAGCTCGGCGGTGCCGCTCGCGTCCAGCAGCTGCTGGAAGAGGTCGAGCCGCGGCTGCAGCAGCTCCGCGGTGCGCTCGGGGCTCGTCCGCGCGTCGCGCGACGCGCGGACCAGCGCGTCGACGAAGGCGAGGCCGCCCGGGCGGTCGAACGCGTCGAGCAGGCCGCGCGTGTACGCGAGCAGGTCGGCGCGCAGGTCGCCGGTGGCACGGACCGGCGACGCGGCGTTGACGTCGGCCACCGCGACGTCGAGCACGAGCGCGTCCCGGGTGCGCCAGCGCCGGTAGATCGTCGCCGCGTGCACCCCGGAGCGGGCCGCGACCTCGGAGATCTCGGGCGCCTCGCCGCCCTGCTCTGCCATGAGCTCGCGCACCGCCCGGTGCACCGCCTCCCGGGTCCGGGCCGTGCGGCCGCCGGGGCGCACGGTCCCCGTCGACTGGAAGCCGGGGTCGGTCGCGTCGGTCATGACGACACCTTAACGCAACAAGCGTTGCGTCAGTGGCTCGAGCGCGCTACGTTGCAAACGCAACTTGGATCGCATCAACAGCGGAGGTGGCGGGATGTCCAGAGTGCTGGTGGTCGGAGCGGGGATCGCCGGGGACGCGCTCGCAGTGCTGCTCGACAGGGCCGGATGGCAGGTGACCGTGGTGGAGATCGCTCCCGACCTGCGGTCCGGCGGGCAGACCGTCGACCTGCGCGGGGACAGCCGGGACGTGCTGGACCGGCTCGGGCTCCTCGACGTGGCGCTCGGGGCCACGGTTGAGCAGCGGGGACTCGCGTGGATCGACGAGCGGGGCCGGCGGCGCGCCGAGATGCCCGTCGAGGCCTTCGGCGGGGCGGGCTTCGTCTCGGCCGAGGAGCTGCTGCGCTCCGACCTGGCCCGGCTGCTGCACGACGCCACCGGGCCGCGCACCCGCCACCGGTTCGCCGACACCGTGACCGGTCTGACGCCGACCGACCGGGGCGTACGGGTCCAGTTCCGCCGGCACGCACCGGAGGACTACGACCTCGTCGTCGGGGCGGACGGCGCGCACTCGACGGTCCGGCGTCTCGTCCTCGGGCCGGAGGAGTCGTTCCGGCACCCGCTCGGGCTCGCGCACGCCTGGTTCACGCTGCGGGAGACGCCGGACACCCCGCCCGTCGACGGCTGGTTCCTCATGCTCAACCTGCCCGGATCCAGGGTGGTCGAGGCGCGGCCGGGCCACGCCGGACGGCAGGAGGTCGGCTTCACCTTCCCGGCCACCACGCTGCCGCCTCGTGGGGACGCCGAGGCGCGGTTCGCCCTGCTCGAGCACACCTTCGCGGGGGAGGGCTGGCGCACGGCGGAGCTCCTCGCGGCGGCGCGCACGGCCGACGACTTCGCGCTCGACACGTACGACCAGATCCACGTCGACACGTGGTCGAGGGGGCGCGTCGTCCTGCTGGGCGACAGCGCGTGGTGCGCCAGCCCCCTGAGCGGGCTCGGCACGGCGCTCGCGCTCCGGGGCGCGGCCACGCTCGCCGACGCGCTCGGGGACGAGGCGCCGCCGGACGTGGCCGGGGTGCTCGCCGGGTACGAGGCCGCGATGCGCCCCGTGGTCGAGCGCGCGCAGGCCATGTATCCGGGGAGGGTCCGGTCGTTCGCACCGCGCACGCGGCTCGGCATCGCGACCATGACCGGCGTCATGCGGCTGATCCAACGTGGCCCGGTCGAGAGGTTCCTCACCCGACGCGTCGGGGAGTACGGGCGGGCGCCCGAGGCGGCGCCCGCCCCGTCCGTCACGACCGGCCGCTGAAGAAGGCGCGCAGGTCGGCCGCCAGCAGCTCGGGCTCCTCCATCGCCGGGAAGTGGCCGCCCTCGGGGTGCTCCACCCACTGGTCGATCGCGCCCCAGGCGTTGAACACCTTCGCCATCAGCGGGTGCGTGTCGAACACCGACCACGCGGACGGCACCTCGGCGGCGGAGAGCCAGTCCAGGCCCGAGTGCGACGCCTCGTAGTAGAACTGGGCGCTGGACGCGCCGCTGCGGGTGAACCAGTACAGCGACACGTTGGTCAGGAGCTGGTCGCGGTCGACGGACTCGTCCGGCGTGCGGCGGGAGGGGTTCGTCCAGGTCTGGAACTTCTCGGCGATCCACGCGAGCTGCCCGACCGGCGAGTCGGTGAGAGCCGGCCCGATCGTGTCCGGGCGGTGGTTCTGCATCTCGAAGTAGCCGTGCTCGGCGGCGTCGGCCGCGCGCACCGCCTCGATCTGCGCGACCTCGTCGGCGGTGAGCCCCTCGGGCATCGGGTACTGGTCGCCCACCATGCCGAGCGACCGGCCGTCGCTGCCGACGTGGGTGCCGATCACCCGCTGCGGGTACAGCGCGGCCAGGCGCCCGGTGGTGCCGGCGCCGATGTCGGTGCCGTGCACCGCGAACCGGTCGTAGCCGAGCCGCGTCATGATCTCGGCGTACGCCTCGGTGGTCCGCGCCACCTCCCAGCCGGTGCCGGACAGCGGCGTCGAGAACCCGAACCCGGGCAGCGACGGCACGACGACGTGGAACGCGTCGGTGAGCAGCGGGATCAGCCGCTGGTATTCGACGAACGACCCCGGCCACCCGTGGCAGAGCAGCAGCGGGATCGCGTCCGGGTTCGCGGAGCGGGCGTGGACGACGTGGAAGGTCTGGCCGTCGACGACGGTCGTGAACTGGTCGTGGGCGTTGAGCGCGGCCTCCTGGGCGCGCCAGTCGAACCCGTCGCGCCAGTGGTCGGCGAGCTCGCGCAGGTACGGCAGGGGGATGCCGCGGCTGAAGTTCGTGCGGTCGTCGCGGCCGGGCACGGGCAGGGGCCAGCGCGTGCGCGCCAGCCGGTCGCGCAGGTCGTCGAGATCGGCCTGCGGCACGTCGATGCGGAAGGGGACGAGGGCGGTGTCTGCGCGGTTCGTGGTCATGGCTCCACGCTCCCAGGGAACGCGGAAGACTTGCTTCCGCGATCGGTGAGAAACTCCGTGGATGCTCGAGACGTCGGCCCGCCTGCTCCACCTCCTTTCCCTGCTGCAGCTGCGGCGGGACTGGACCAGCGGCGAGCTCGCCGACCGGCTCGGGGTCAGCACCCGGACGGTGCGGACCGACGTCGGCAAGCTCCGGTCGCTCGGCTACCCGGTCGAGGCGCGCCCCGGGGTCGCCGGCGGGTACCGCCTGGCCGCCGGGACGGCGATGCCGCCCCTGGTGCTCGACGACGACGAGGCGGTCGCTGTCGCCGTGGGGCTCGGCGTCGCGGCGAGCGCGGGCGCGGACGGCGGGGAGACGTACCTCACCGCGCTGGCGAAGCTCGAGCAGGTGATGCCCTCGCGGCTGCGGCGTCGCGTCGAGGCCGTCCGCGAGGCCACCAGCGTGGTTCCGGGGACGGACCCGTCCCCGGACCTCGAGGTGCTCGGCGCGGTGGCCGCCGCGATCCGGGCGCACGAGCGGCTCCGCTTCGGCTACACCGCGCACGGCGGCGCCGAGACGGCCCGCCACACCGAGCCGCACCGTGTGGTGCGCTGGGGGTCGCGCTGGTACCTGCTGGCCTGGGACCTCGACCGGGAGGACTGGCGGGTCTTCCGGGTGGACCGGATCGCCCCGCGCCCGCCCACCGGCGCGCGGTTCCGGCCGAGGGTCGTCCCCGAGGACGCCGTCCAGCGGTACGTCGTGGCCCGGGTGGGGCGGGCGACGTGGCGCCACCGCGCACGGATCCTCGTCCACGCGCCCGCCGACGAGGTGGTCGCGAGGATCGGCTCGCCCCTCGAGGTCGAGGTGCTCGGGCCGCGGACGTGCCGCGTCGAGGTGGGCAGCGACGACCCCGATCAGCTCGCGCTCTGGGTCACCCAGCTCGGGATGGACGTCGAGGTGCTCGAGGGAGCCGAGCTCCGGGCGGCGTTCGGCCGGCTGGCGGAACGGTTCACGCGGGCGGCGCAGGTGCCGCCGTCGCCGTGACCTCGGCGTCGAGCGCACCCTCGGCGACGCGCACGTGCACGGCGTCGCCGGTCGCGACCTCGCCGGCCGCGCGGACCACGTGCCCGTCGGCGCGCTGCACGACGGCGTAGCCGCGCTCGAGCGTGGCCTGCGGCGAGAGCGCCCGGACCTGGGCCGCGAGCCGACCGACCTCCCCGGAGGCGCGCAGCAGCGCGGCGTCCAGGCAGTGACGGGCGTGCCGCACCTGCTGGGCGAGCTCGCGCTCGCGGGCGTCGAGGGTCGTCTGCGGCCGGGCGAGCACGGGGCGCGACCGCAGCGCGTCCAGGCCGTGCTGCTCGCGCTCGACCCGCCCCGCCGTCGCGGCGCGCATTCGGCGTCGCGCCTGGTCGAGGCGCAGCCGCTCCTCGGCGACGTCGGGGACCACGCGCTTGGCGGCGTCGGTCGGGGTGGACGCGCGGTGGTCGGCCACCAGGTCGAGCAGGGGGGCGTCCGTCTCGTGGCCGATGGCGCTGACCAGCGGCGTCGTGCAGGCCGCGGCAGCGCGCACCAGGGCCTCGTTGCTGAACGGCAGGAGGTCCTCGACGGAGCCCCCGCCTCGTGCCACGACGATCACCTCGACCTCGGGGCGGGCGTCCAGGTCGGCGAGGGCGGCGCTCACCTCGCGCACGGCGTCCACGCCCTGCACGGCGACCTCGCGGATCTCGAACCGCACCTGGGGCCAGCGGGCCCGCGCGTTGACGACGACGTCGTGCTCGGCCTTCGACTCCCGCCCGCACACCAGGCCGACGACGGCCGGCAGGAACGGCAGGGGCCGCTTGCGGTCGAGGTCGAACAGGCCCTCGGCGGCGAGCACCCGGCGCAGCTGGTCGATGCGGGCGAGCAGCTCGCCGACGCCCACCTGCCGCACGGCGGTGGCGCGCATCGACATCCGCCCCGTCTTGACCCAGAACTCCGGCTTGGCCTGCACCACCACGTGGTCGCCCACCTCGGGCTTGTGGTGCAGGCCGTCGAAGACGCGCGTCAGCATGTGCACCGGCAGGGACGCCTCGGCGTCCGTGTCGCGCAGCGTGACGAACTGCATCCCCGCCCGGGGCCGGTAGGTGTGCTCCACGACCTGGCCCTCGACCCAGACGAGCGACATCTTCGCGACGTAGTCCCGGATCTTCGCGGACAGCAGCCGCACCGGCCACGGGCGCTCCGCCGTCGTCTCGCGGGCGAGCTCGGGCAGGGGCTGGGGCTGGGCTTCCGGCTGGGCTTCCGGTGAGGACACGTCCGACACGGCGTCCAGCATGCCCCACGCCCCCGACGAGTTCGTCAGGCGCTCGTCCAGCGCCCGTCACAGGACGTCCACACGGGCCCACCTAGACTGGCCGCGTGACTGCGACAGCCCCGGCTCCGACCAGCCCGACCACCACCAAGCGCGTGCTCCTGGCCGCGCCGCGCGGCTACTGCGCGGGCGTGGACCGAGCCGTGGTGGCGGTCGAGAAGGCGCTCGAGACGTACGGCGCGCCCGTGTACGTGCGCAAGGAGATCGTGCACAACAAGCACGTCGTGGAGACGCTGCGCGACCGCGGCGCGATCTTCGTCAACGAGACGGACGAGGTGCCCGAGGGCGCCCGCCTCGTGTTCTCGGCGCACGGCGTCTCGCCGGCGGTGCGCGAGTCCGCCGCGGCGCGCAGCCTGGAGACCATCGACGCCACGTGCCCGCTGGTGACCAAGGTGCACAAGGAGGCCGTCCGCTTCGCGAAGGACGACTACGACATCCTCCTCATCGGCCACACGGGGCACGAGGAGGTCGAGGGTACGGCGGGCGAGGCGCCTGACCACGTCCAGGTCGTCAACTCCCCGGACGAGGTGGACCAGGTGGAGGTCCGCGACCCGCACAAAGTCGTCTGGATCTCGCAGACCACGCTGTCCGTCGACGAGACCATGGAGACCGTGCGCCGCCTGCGCGACCGGTTCCCCGAGATGCAGGACCCGCCCAGCGACGACATCTGCTACGCCACGCAGAACCGCCAGGTCGCGGTGAAGAAGCTGGCGCCGGAGTGCGACGTCGTCGTCGTCGTCGGCTCCGCGAACTCGTCCAACTCGGTGCGCCTCGTCGAGGTGGCGCTCCAGGCCGGCGCCCGGGCGTCGTACCGCGTGGACCGCGCGACCGAGATCGAGGACGCCTGGCTCGAGGGCGCCACGACCGTGGGCGTCACCTCGGGCGCGTCGGTGCCGGAGATCCTCGTGCAGGACGTCATCGCGCACCTCGACAGCCACGGCTTCGGCGAGGTCGAGGAGGTGCGCACCGCGACGGAGGACCTGATGTTCTCCCTGCCGCGCGAGCTGGCGCGAGGCCTCAAGGCCGCGGGCCAGGAGGAGAAGCGGCCCCGCCGCGGTGCGCGCACCGCGCTGCCGGTCGAGCCCGCCTGACGCCGGCTCAGCCGGCGGCGGACTCGCCCCTGTCGTCCGGCTCGGCGGCGCGCTCCAGGTCGCGCTGCGCGGCGTCGACGAGGGACTCGACCGAGTCGTCCCGCCCGCCCTCGACGCCGAGGATGCCGAGGTCGACGACCAGCCCCTCCTCGATGGCGAGCAGCTCCGGCTTCGTGACCGCGCGCGTGGTGTCCTCGACCGCCTTCAGCGGCTCGAGGGCCTGGCCGGCGTCGACCACCTTGAGCTCGACCATGCGGCGTGCCTGCGGCAGCACGCGGGTCTCGAGGGAGCCGACGAACGCGTTGTAGTGCTTGGTCGCGGCCGTCATCGACTGCCCGAGCTTGGTGATGCTCTTGGTCATCGTGACGATGCGGGCGTACAGCTCCTTGCCCGTCTGCAGCACCTTCTGGGCGTCCTCGGCGATGGCGTCCTGCTGCCACGCGTACGCCACGGTGCGCAGCATCGCCACGAGCGTCATCGGCGTCGCGACGAGCACCCGCTTGCGGATGGCGGTCTCGAGGAGGTCGGGCCGGCGCTCGACGGCGGCGGCCAGGATCGGCTCCGCCGGGACGAACATCACGACGAACTCGGGCGCCGCGTCGAACTGCGACCAGTAGGCCTTGTCCGCGAGGACGTCCACGTGCTTGGCGAGGTCCTTGGCGTGGGCGTCGAGCTCCTTGTCGCCGTCGGCGGAGCTCTCCGCCTGCTGGGCGCGCAGGTACGCGCTGAGCGGCACCTTCGCGTCGACCACGATCGTCTTGCCGCCCGCCAGGCTCACGACCAGGTCGGGGATGAGGGTCTCGCCCTCGGCCGTGGTGCGGTGCACCTGGGCCTCGAAGTCGACGTGGTCCATCATCCCGGCGGCCTCGACGACCCGCTTGAGCTGCAGCTCGCCCCACACGCCGCGGGTCTGGTTGGAGCGCAGCGCCGAGACGAGGTCGCTGGTGCCGACGCGCAGCTGGGAGTTGACGGTCTCGAGGTGCCGCAGCTGCTCGGTGAGCGCCGTGTGGCCCTTGATCCGGTCCTGCTCGGCGCTGTCGACGCGGGCGTTGACCTTGTCGAGGGTCTTGCTCATCGGGTCGAGCAGGGCGCGGATGGCCTGCTCGCGCTGGGCGAGCGTCTCGTCGTTCTTCTGGGTGCTGCGCTGCAGGCGCTCGTCCGCGAGGTCGAGGAACTGCTTCTGGTTGGCGGCCAGCGCGTCGTTGGCCAGCGCGCGGAACCGCTGCGCGGCCGCCTCCTGGTCGCCCTTCGCCTCCGCGAGCTGCCGCTCGAGGTCCTCGCGCACCTGCACGAGCAGGCGGTCGGCCTGCTCGCGGGCCTCCACGACGCGCCGGTCCGCCTCGTCACGGGCCCGGTCCAGGTCGCGGTCGGCCAGCTCACGCTGCTCCGCGAGGCGGCGCGCGGTCTCGTCGCCCGCCTGCGCCAGGCGGCTGCGCAGCTCGGCGGCGTCGCGGCGCAGGGTCTCGAGCTCGCCGTGCTGCGCCACCCGCTGCATCTCCTGCGACCGGCCCGCCTTGGCCGCGCGGTTCGCGTGCCCCATCCATCCCAGCAGCGCACCCAGCACGAGGGCGGCGGCGATCAGGAGCAGGGCGAGGGACGTCGTCATGGGCGACACGGTGTCACGGGGCACCGACAGGACCGAGCTCCCACGCGACGGAGCACTACGGTTGACCCGTGAGCGACCAGACCGGGCCGCCGCCCGCCGCCCCTGTCCCTGTCCCGCCCGACCTCGATGCCGCCCTCAGCCTGCGCGGGCTGTGGAAGCGGTTCGGCCAGAAGGTCGCCGTCGCGGGCGTCGACCTCGACGTGCCCACCGGATCGTTCTTCGGGCTCGTCGGCCCCAACGGCGCCGGCAAGACGACGTCCCTGTCCATGGCCACCGGCCTGCTGCGCCCCGACTTCGGCGCCGTGCACGTGCACGGCACGGACCTGTGGGCGCGCCCGGACGAGGCCAAGTCCCAGCTCGGCGTGCTGCCCGACGGGGTGCGCCTGTTCGACCGCCTCACCGGTGCGCAGCTGCTCACCTACGCGGGCCTGCTGCGCGGGCTCGACCGGGACACGGTCGCCGAGCGCACCGAGGACCTGCTCCAGGCGATGGACCTGACCGGGGACCGCGACACGTTCGTCGTCGACTACTCCGCCGGCATGACCAAGAAGATCGGCCTCGCCTCCGCGATGATCCACGCCCCGCGCGTGCTCGTCCTCGACGAGCCGTTCGAGGCCGTCGACCCGGTGAGCGCGGCGAACATCCGCGACATCCTGCGCGCGTACGTCAGCGACGGCGGCACGGTCGTGGTCTCGAGCCACGTCATGGACCTGGTGCAGCGGATGTGCTCGCACGTGGCGATCATCGCCGGCGGGCACGTGCTCGCGGCCGGGACCGTCGCCGAGGTGCGGGGCGAGCAGAGCCTCGAGGACCGCTTCGTGGACCTCGTGGGCGGCCGTCGGGAGTCGGAGGGACTGGCGTGGTTGCGCAGCTCGTCCGCCTCAAGCTGACCCTGCTGGCCAACACGTTCCGCCGGAGCGTGTGGCAGACGATCGGGCTCGTCGTCGGGTCCCTCTACGGCCTCCTGGTGCTGACCCTGGTGCTGGTCGCCGCCGTCGCGGGCGGCACCGCCGACCCCGCGCTCACCGGCCGGGTGATCACCGTGGCGGGGGCGCTGGTCGTCCTGGCGTGGTGGCTCGTGCCGGTCTTCGCGTTCGGCGTGGACGCCACCCTCGACCCGCGGCGCTTCGTGACGTTCGCGATCCCGCGGCGCACGCTGCTGGCCGGCCTCGCGCTCGCCGGGCTGGTGTCGATCCCCGCCGCGGTGACGACGCTCGGCGCGCTCGGCGTCTCGTTCGCGTGGTGGCGCGACCCCGCGGCCCTGGTGGCCGCCCTCGTCGGCGGCGTGCTGGCGACCGCGCTGTGCGTGGTCGGCTCGCGCGCGACGACGACGGCCCTGGCGCCGCTGCTGGACTCGCGCCGCTACCGCGAGGTGCTGATGGTCGTGGCGGTCGTCCCGATCCTGCTGATCGGCCCCGCGTTCGGGTGGGTGGCGAACGGCGTCGAGGTCACCGTCGACGGGTCCGGGTCGGGCGCGGTGGACGCCGTCCTGACCCCCCTGGCACAGGTGGTGGGCTGGACGCCGCTCGGCGCCCCGTGGGCCCTGCCGTCCGCGGTGCACGACGGCGCGTGGGGCCTGTTCGCAGCGCGCCTGCTCATCTCGGTCGGCACGCTCGCGCTCGCGTGGGTGGTGTGGGACCGGTCGCTCGCGCGCGAGCTCGTGACGCCGCGGGGCGGGGGAGCGGCCTCGGCCGCGAAGGGCCTCGGCTGGTTCGGCCGGCTGCCCGCGACGCCCACCGGGGCCGTCGCCGCCCGGGCTGCGACGTACTGGCTGCGCGACCCCCGGTACGCGGCGTCCGTCGCGATGGTGCCGCTGCTGCCGCTCGTGCTGCTGGCCGTCGGGGTCACGAACGGCGGCGGGGGCGGCCTGTTGCTCGTCATGGCACCCCTGGCGGCGTGGCTGCTCGGCTTCGGCATCTCGAACGACATCGGCTACGACAACACGGCGTTCGCCCTGCACGTCGCGACCGGGACGAAGGGCCGCGCCGACCGGTGGGGTCGGGTGCTGCCGGTGCTCGTCGCGGGCCTGCCGCTGTGCCTGGCGTTCGCCGTCATCGGCTGCGCCGTGGCCGGCCGGTGGGACGCCCTGCCCGCGATGCTCGGGCTCACCTGCGGGGTCCTGGGAGCCTCGCTCGGGATCTCGAGCGCGGTGTCGGCGCGCATGGTCTACCCCGTGCCGAAGCCGGGCGAGAGCCCGTTCAAGTCACCGCAGGGCGCGACGATGGCGACCATGGTCGCCCAGATGGCGGCGATGCTCGTCGTGCTCGCCGTGAGCGTCCCGACGCTCGCGCTGACGCTGCCCGCCGTGCTGATGCCGCAGGCCGCGCTCGGGTGGGGTGCGCTCGGCGTCGGGCTGGTCACGGGCGTCGTCGTCCTGCTGGTCGGCGTGCGCCTGGGGGCCCGCACCTACGACCGTCGGCTGCCCGAGCTGCTGCAGCAGGTCATGGCCTTCGGGTGACGAACCGTCCACCCGCCCGGGCGATTCCTGGGCGGGTGGTCATGGGCTCCCCAAGCGGGCTTTGCGACAATGGAGCACGTGACGTCCCTGAACCCCGAGCACCTGCCCCTGCCCGCGCGCTGGACGGCGTCGGCCCCCGAGCTCGGCGACCTGCCACGCCTGGGCGAGCTCCGCGGGGTGGTCGCGGCGCCCTTCACGGGCTCGTCGGTCGTGAACCAGGACGCCCTCGCCGCCGAGGTGGCGGGCCCGATGTCGTGGACGCGCCGCCAGGTGGTGGTGCGCGACCCGGCCGGCGAGATCCGGGCCTGGGCGACGGCGCACGACCGCGCCGCGGGCCGCGTCGTCGTGACCGTGGACGTCGACCGCGCCGCCGCCGGGGCCGACGAGCTCGCCGCGGGCGCCTACGGCTGGGCGGCGCGGCAGGGCCGTGAGCTCGCAGCCCTGCGCGGGCTGGGCCGCACGCAGCTCGACGCGGGCGCGTTCGCCGGGGACGACACGCAGCGGCGCTGGCTCGCGGCGGCCGGGTACGCGCAGGCGCGCTCGTGGCTGCAGATGTCGCGTCCGGTGCTGCCGGAGGAGGCGCTGCGCGGCGTCCTGCCCGACCCGAGGCCCGGCGTCACGGTGCGGCAGGTCGCGACCCACGAGGACGGCCTGCCCGTGGCCGACGACCTCCAGACCGTGCACCGCGTGCTCGAGGGCGCGTTCGAGGACCACTTCAACTCCTACCGCGAGAGCTTCGGCGAGTTCCTGGTGCGGCTGCGCGCGGACCCCGGGCACCGCTGGGACCACTGGTGGCTGGCGTTCGTCGACGACCCCGAGCGCCCGGGCGCCGCGCCCGAGCCGATGGGCGCCCTCGTCGGGGCCGCCCTGCCCTCGGGCGCGTCGGGCAAGGAGGGCAGCTACGTCGAGTACCTCGGCGCGGACCGCCGGGCCCGCGGCCGCGGGGTCGCGACAGCCCTGCTGTTCGCGGTCATCCGCGACGCCGCGGCGCGCGGGCGCGACCGGGTGGGCCTCGAGGTCGACGCCGACAGCCCGACCGGCGCCGCGTCGCTGTACGAGAGCTGGGGCTGGCGCACCCGGTACGTGACGGAGTCCTGGCACCAGGACGTCGACGCCTGAGTGTCCGTGCCCCGACCTACGGTCGTCGCATGACGACGTTCGGGCCGGACGACGAGCTGCAGGGCGCGCGGTTCGTCGAGGCCGACATGACGGGCGCCACGTTCCGACTCGTCCGGCTCGACGGCGTGCGGTTCGACCAGAGCTTCCTGCCCGGCGCGGTGATGCGGGGCGTCGACCTCACGGGCGCCGACATCGACGGCGAGATCACGGGGTTGCGCGTCAACGGCGTGGACGTCGTGCCGCTGATCGAGGCCGAGCTGAACCGCCGGTACCCGGGCCGCGAGCAGGCCAGGTCCGCGGACCTCGCCGAACAGCGGGCGTCGCTCGATGCCGCGCTCCGGCGCTGGGACGAGCACCTGGTCCGTGCCGCCAACCTCGGGCCACGGGCGGTCGACACGTCGGTCGACGGCGAGTGGTCGACGGCGCAGACGCTGCGGCACCTGGTGTTCGCCGTGGACGGCTGGATCCGGTACGGGCTGCGGGGGATCGACGACCCGTTCTGGTACGCCGGGCTGCCGTTCACCGAGTACGAGCCGGAGGTGGCGGCCCTGGGCGTGGACCTGGAGGCGACGCCCTCGTGGGAGGAGATCCTCGCCGTGCACGCCGACCGCATCGGGCAGGTGCACGCCCTGTACGACGAGCTCGCGGGCACCGACGTCACGGCCGACGCCCCGCGGCTGCCGCCCTGGGCGCCGGAGGGGCTCACCCGCGCGGTGCACGAGAGCCTCGGCGTCGTCGCGCGCGAGCACTGGGAGCACCTGCAGTTCGTCGAGCGCGACCTGGCGACGCTGGAGGAGCGCGCCGGCGGGCAGCGGTCGTAGGCCCGCCACGTAGACTCTCCCGACGTGGCACTCACCATCGGCATCGTCGGCCTGCCCAACGTCGGCAAGTCCACGCTCTTCAACGCTCTGACCCGCAACCAGGTGCTCGCCGCGAACTACCCGTTCGCGACGATCGAGCCCAACGTCGGCGTGGTCCCGCTGCCCGACCCGCGGCTCGACACCCTCGCCGGGATCTTCGGCAGCGAGCGCACCCTGCCCGCCACGGTGTCGTTCGTCGACATCGCGGGCATCGTCAAGGGCGCGTCGGAGGGCGAGGGCCTGGGCAACAAGTTCCTCGCGAACATCCGTGAGGCCGACGCGATCTGCCAGGTCACCCGCGTGTTCGACGACGGCGACGTCGTCCGCGTCGAGGGCTCGGTCGACGCCGAGGGCGACATCGAGACCATCTCCACGGAGCTGATCCTCGCCGACCTCCAGACGCTGGAGAAGGCGCTGCCGCGCATGGAGAAGGAGGTCAAGATCAAGCGGGGCGACGCCGCGCTGTTCGCGGCCGCCACCACCGCGCAGAAGATCCTCGAGTCGGGCACCACGCTCTTCCAGGGCGCGAAGGCCGAGGGCCTGGACCTCGCCGACGTCGCGTCGCTGCAGCTGCTCACGGCGAAGCCGTTCATCTACGTGTTCAACACCGACGAGGCCGGCCTCGCGGACCAGGGCATGCAGCAGCGTCTGCGCGACCTCGTCGCCCCCGCCGACGCCGTCTTCCTCGACGCGAAGTTCGAGTCCGAGCTCGTCGAGCTCGAGCCCGAGGACGCCGCGGAGATGCTGGCCGACTCCGGCCAGGAGGAGGCGGGGCTCGACCAGCTCGCCCGCGTCGGCTTCCACACGCTCGGCCTGCAGACGTACCTCACCGCCGGCCCCAAGGAGTCCCGCGCCTGGACGATCCGCAAGGGATGGACGGCCCCGCAGGCCGCCGGCGTCATCCACACCGACTTCGAGCGCGGCTTCATCAAGGCCGAGGTCATCTCGTTCGACGACCTGGTGGAGGCCGGCTCCGTGCAGGCCGCCCGCTCCGCCGGCAAGGCGCGCGTCGAGGGCAAGGACTACGTCATGCAGGACGGCGACGTCGTGGAGTTCCGCTTCAACGTCTAGATCGCGAGGGAACCACGGACCGTGAGGAGCTCCGCACCCCGTCAGGGTGAGGACGGGCGCGAGGAGCGGGCGACGACGGGTAGCGAGCACTCCCGCCTGATCATCGTCCGCGGGAACTCCGGCAGCGGGAAGACCCGGCTGGCACAGGCGATCCGTGCGGCGCGGCCGCGCGGCGTGGCGATCGTCGGGCACGACGTGCTGCGGCGGGAGATCCTGCACGTCCGTGACCATCCGGGCGCGCTGAGCGTGCCCTACATCGACCTGTCCGCACGGTTCGCGCTCGACCACGGCCTCGACGTGGTGGTCGAGGGCATCCTGCACTCCGAGAGCTACGGCGAGATGCTCGCGCGGCTGCGGGACGACCACGTCGGCGTGACCCGCTGCTACTACTACGACCTCCCCCTGGACGAGACGCTGCGGCGGCATCGGACCAAGCCGCTGGCGGCCGAGGTGTCGGAGGCCGACGTCGCCTCCTGGTACCGCAGCGAGGACCGGGTCCCCGCCCTGGACGAGTCGGTGTTCGACGCCACGGTCAGCGCCGCCGCCGCCCTGGAGCGGGTCCTCGCCGACGCCGGGTGGACCACCTCTCACCCGCGAGGGTGAGCGGATGCCCCGTGCGGAGGATCCCTGCGCGCGCCGACCCGGCCAGCCTGGACGCATGGATACGACGACCGACACGCGCCCCCTCGCCCCGACCGTCCCGTTCTCCCGCACCCGCCGGGTCGCCGGCGGTGTCGGCGCGCTCGCCCTGGTCGGGCTGGGCATCGCCCACACCGTCACGAACGCCGCCGGCTTCGCCGCCGACCCGGAGGGCTCCTGGCCGCTGTTCCTGATCTTCGGGGCGGGGCTCAGCGTCCTGCTGTGGGCGCTCGCCGTGGTCGCCTGGCGCTACTCGCGGCGGGGTGCCGGGCCGGTGGCGCGCGTCGTCGTGCTCGTCGCCGGAGTCCTCTGCTGCGCGCTGGCCGCCAACGTCCTGCGGGTGCACCCCGAGCTCGTGCTCTCGCCCGCCGGCCCCGGTCCGTGGTCCCTGGTGGCCGGGCCGGCGCTCCTGGTCGCGGCCGCACTGCCGCGGCGACGGGGATAGCTCGGAGCGCGCTCAGACGACCCGGCGGACCTCCTGCGGCCAGCCGCACGCCTCGGCCACCTTGCCGGCCCACGTCGTCGCGGCGTCGTCGTCGGGGACGTCGATGATGGTCAGGCCGCCGACCCGCTGCTGCGTCGGGGCGAACGGCCCGGCGGTGATCACGGGCGCGCCGCCGGTCGCGTCGGCGGAAAAGGCGCTGGCGTCGTCCTCGTCCACGCCGCCGGCGAACACGAGGACGCCGGCGTCCCGCATGTCGTCGACGACGGCGTTCGCGAGCGGCCCGCGCCCGGCGAACCACTCGGGGGTGTGGTCGCCCACCCACTGCTGGTTGAAGTAGATGATGTAGTGGCTCACCGTCGCTCGTCCCGTCGCCGTCGTCGGATGGTTCCCGCGCAGCACGCTACTCCCGGGAATCACGTTGCGCCGCGGTGCGACGATGCCTGGCATGACCCTCCCGACCCCGGTCCTTCCGACCGAGCGACTGACGCTGCGCCCGTTCGCGGTGGCCGACGGCGACGACCTGTTCGCGCTGCAGAGCGACGCGTTCGTGCTGCGCTACTGGGACTCGCCGCCGTGGCGCGACCGGTCGCGGGTCGACAGCTTCCTCGACCGGTGCCGGCGGATGGAGAAGGAGGGCAGCGGCGCGCGGGTGGCCGTCGAGCGCGCCACCGACGGGGCGTTCGTCGGCTGGTGCACCTTCCACGACTGGGACCCGGGGTTCCGGAGCGCCTCCCTGGGCTACTGCTTCACCCAGGCCTCGTGGGGCCACGGCTACGCGACGGAGGCGGCCCGCGCGCTGCTCGGATGGGCCTACGACACCCTCGACCTCAACCGGGTCCAGGCCGAGGCCGACACGCGCAACGCGGCGTCGGGCCGGGTGCTCGAGAAGCTCGGCTTCGTCCTCGAGGGCACCCTGCGCGAGGACTGCGTCGTGGACGGCGTCGTGTCCGACTCGTGGGTGTACGGCCTGCTGCGACGTGACTGGGCGGGCTCCCGGGGGCACGCCTGAGCCGCATCAACCCCCGCAGACCTCGTCCACCGCGAAGACGGCCGTCCCGTCGCTCGTCCACAGCGGGGTGACCTCCGGGTACGCGTCGTCCCAGGCGGCATCGAACGGGATCCTCCCGCCGTCCTCCGCGTCCTGGAAGAACTGGAGTGCGACGTCGTCGGTCAGGAAGACCGACGAGCAGACGGCGTCGACCACCGTGCGCAGGGTGTCCGCGTCCACCGCCGGGCCGGGCTGGAACACGTCCACGGACATCTGCTGGGCGAAGCCGTTCTTGTGCGACCCCACGTCCACGGTGTCGGCGTCGGGCAGCGCCGCGTCCACCGCGGCGGCGACGGCGTCCTCGGGCGGCGCGTCGCCCCTCTTGCCGGAGATCTCGTCGGCCGGCGCGTTGCAGCCGGAGAGCAGGAACGCCCCGCCCGCGACCAGGGCCAGCGTCGCGGTGCGTCGTCGGGAGCGCGACGTCGTGGGAGTGGTCAAGTCCGTTCGTCCTTCGTGGAGGGTGCCGGACGGTCCGGCGGGGGAGATGCTGCTCTCGGCATACCATCATCCCCTCCCCACGGCGACGTGGTGGAGCCACGCCCCGACGACCCGATGAGGCCCCGTGACCGACCCCGACCGCGCCGCCGAGCGCGCGATCGACTTCCGCCCCCTGACGGAGCCCGTCGACCAGCGGCTCGTCCCGGCGTACGACGCGGAGCTGCACCGACGGGCCGGCCTCCGCGCGCCGTCCGGCGGGTCGGGCGCCGGGTGCTTCGTCGCCATCGCGCTCCCGATCGGGCTGCTGTTCGCGGGTGCGTTCTGGATGGGCTACGCGTCGCGCCCGACCGAGTGGGGGTGGGCGCTGGTGGCCGGCCTCATCCTGGTCGGCACCTTCGTGCTGTGCGTGCGGGCGATCGTCGTCGGGGCGCAGAACGCGGCCCAGATGCCGTCGCGCCGGTACCGCGTGGCGCGGTTCGCCGAGGCGAACGGGCTGACCTTCGAGCTGGTGGAGCAGGGGCCCGAGCCCGCGGGGCTCCTCCTCGGCAAGGGGAGCGACGGGCGGCTCGAGCGCGTCCTGCGGTGGCCGGACGACGGGATCGAGGCGGGCACCTACCACTACGTGACGCGGAGCGTGAAGTCGACGACGCCGTGGTCCTACGACTACGCGCGCATCCGCGGCCTCGGGTCCGCGCCGGAGCTGTTCGTCGACGTGCGGTCGACCGGGTCGCGCCGGCGGCTCTACCGCCCCATGCACTCCTACGGGGCCCGGACCGGGCTCGACGCGCCGGGGGGCGCCCACTTCACGATGTGGACCCTGCCCCGGAGCACCGCACGGGCCCGGCGCTTCGTCGACGACGAGCTGCTCGAGCTGCTCGCCCTGCGGGACGTGAACCTGGAGCTCGCCGGCGACGACGCCTTCGTCTACCTCCGCCTCGACACGATGGTCCCGATGACGGACCCCGACCTGTGGCGCTGGCTCCTGGACCTCGCCGCCGTGCTCCGCGAGCGCGCCCGCGCCTGAGACCATCGCTGACGAGACGACCGATGCGGAAGACCCCATGAACGAGGTGACCGTCCGTCCCTGCGCCGGGCCGGAGGAGTATCCCCGCCTGGTCGCGATCTGGCGGTCCGCCGTCGACGCGACGCACGACTTCCTGGCGGACGACGACCGCGCGCGGATCGAGGAGCTGCTCCCGACCGCGTACCTCCCGCACGTGCGGCTGTTCGTCGCCGAGCGGGCCGGCCGCGTGGTCGGCTTCGCGGGCGTGTCCGGGGCGTCGCTGGAGATGCTGTTCGTCGACGCGGCGGACCGGGGGAGCGGCGTGGGGAGCGCGCTCCTGGCGCACGTGGTCGACGAGTGCGGCGTGACGACCGTCGACGTGAACGAGCAGAACACGCAGGCCGTCGGCTTCTACGCGCGGGCCGGGTTCACGGTGACGGGCCGGAGCCCGGTGGACGACGAGGGTCGGCCGTACCCGCTGCTGCACCTCGCGCTGACGCGATAGCCGGCTCGCTCAGCGGTCGTCGCCGGGCGGCGGCAACTGCGGGTAGTCCGCGACCGGGTAGACGCCGACGGCGAACCCGTGCACCTGGTCGCCGCGGCGCGGGAGGGTGTCGAACTCCTCGACCAGCGCCGCCATGCGGTGCCAGAACTCCTCCTTCTGCGCCTCGTCGATCCGGGCGTGCCGCAGGAATCCCCACAGCTGCCCCTCGAGGTACGCGGGCCGGGACTCGCGGGCGGCGACCTCGAGGTCGTTGAAGTCCAGCGGCCGGACGCCGCCGTCCTCGCCGTCGCCCGGCTCCTCGAGGGAGACGTGGAACAGCCGCGCCGTCCGGCCGTAGAACGCCTCGTCGATCGCACGGACCCGGCGGGTGCGGACCACGGTCAGCAGGCCCGCGTCGGTGAGGACCTTGACGTGGTGGGCGACGGTGCTCTTGGGCCGGCCCACGGCGGAGGCGAGCTCGGTGACGCTCGCGGCCCGCTCGTGGAGCAGGCCGAGGATCGTGGTGCGCAGCGGATGGGCGAGCGCGCGGACCTGGTCGGGCCGGGTCAGCGCCCGCCTGTCCTCGAGGTCGTAGTCGGGGGTCTTGCCGTCCATGGCTGCCGATACTAACGTTCTAGAACGTTCGAACAATCTGGATCGTTGGAGGAGTCATGGCCGAGATCGTCCTGTTCCACCATTCCCAGGGGCTCACCGCGGGGGTGCTGGCGTTCGCCGACGTCCTCGCCGCGCAGGGGCACACCCTTCACGTCCCCGACCTCTTCGACGGCCGCACGTTCGACGACGTGGAGAGCGGCGTCGCCCATGCGCAGGAGATCGGGTTCGACACCGTGCTCGACCGGGGCGCGGCCGCCGTCGAGGGGCTCCCCGACGCGCTGGTGTACGCGGGCTTCTCCATGGGCGTGATGCCCGCGCAGCGGCTCGCGCAGACCCGCCCGGGCGCGGTGGGCGCCCTCTTCCTCGACGGCTGCCTGCCCGTCGCGGAGTTCGGCTCGTGGCCCGACGGCGTCCCGGTGCAGGTCCACGGCGGGTCCGACGACGCGTGGTTCGCCGAGGACCTGGAGGCGGCCCGCGAGCTGGCCGCCTCCGTGGGCGAAGCCGAGCTGTTCCTCTACCCCGGCACGGCGCACCTGTTCGCCGACTCCTCGCTGCGGGGCCACGACCCGCAGGCCGCCGCCCTCCTGCTCGAGCGCGCGCTGCCCTTCCTCGCCGCACTCACCCGGGGGGCTGATCCGGCATGATGCGCGGGTGATCATCCGCCGCGGCGAGCGCGCCGACGTCCCCGCCGTCCTCGAGCTCTGGGCGGTGGCCGGGGAGAACGCGTCCCGGCCGGCCGACGACGCCACCCTGGTCGAGAACCTCCTGCGCCGGGACCCGGACAGCCTCCTCGTCGCCGAACAGGACGGCGCGATGGTCGGCACCGTGATCGCCGGCTGGGACGGCTGGCGTGCGCACCTCTACCGCCTGGCGGTGGCCCGCGAGGCGCGCGGGCAGGGCGTCGGCCGCGGCCTCGTGGAGGCCGCCGAGGACCGGCTCCGCGCGCTCGGCGCCATCCGGTTCGACGCGATGGTGCTGTCCGCGAACGACCTCGGGGCGCGCGCCTGGTCCGCCCTCGGATACCGGCCCCAGGACGACTGGACGCGGTGGGTCAAGCCCGCCTGAGCCGTGCTCCCGCGCGCGGCGGCGAGGACGGGGCGCCGATACTGGACGGCATGAGCCTGTACGAGGACGTCGGGGGCTTCGACGTGCTGCTGGCGGTGTGCCGGCGGTGGAACGCGCTGTGCCTGGCGGACCCGGCCGCGGCGCACCCGTTCTCTCACGGCACGCTGCACCCGCAGCACGACGAGCGGCTCGCCGCCTACCTCGCCGAGGCGACGGGCGGGCCGGCGCTGTACACCGGCGGCTACGGGGACGAGGCGAAGGTGCAGCGCATGCACGCGGGCAACGGCGAGCACCCGGAGCTCGACGAGGTGTGCGTCCGGCTCTTCCGGCGCGCGCTCGACGACGCGGGCGTCCCGCCCGCTGCGGCCCGGCGGGTCGGTGACTACTTCGAGCGCTCGACGGTCGCGATGCGCGCCTACGCCGGCGGTCGCGACGGGGTGCCGTCGGGGCTCCCGCTCCCGCGGGCGTGAGGGCGGTCAGGCCGCGGTGACCGGTGCCCCCGCGACGGCGTCCGCGAGGGCGCGGACCAGCGGGTTGCGGTCGCCCGCGCGCCAGGCGAGCGCCCAGCGCACCGGCGGGGCGTCGCGGACGGGCACGTACACGAGCCCGGGCCAGGAGTAGAACCGGGCGGCGTCCGCGGCCGTCGCGGCGACCGCCTGCCCGGTGCTGACGACCGCGAGGATGTCGTCCCAGCTCGTCACCTCGGGGCCGCGCGGCACGGGGCGTCCCGACGGGGTCCGGGCGGGCTGGAACGTCGTCTCGGTGGCTGCGGGGATGGGCGACCGGTGCGCGGGGAAGGTCAGGTCGGCGTAGTCCTCGAGGCCGACGGAGGGGCGCCCGGCGTACGGGTGGCTCGCGGCCATGACCAGCATCACCGGCGACGTGTGGGTCACCGGGCCGATCACGACGTCGGGCTCGTCGACCGGCAGCCAGAGGTGGGCGACGTCGACCGCCCCGGACCGCAGCGGCGTGAGCGGGTCGACGACGTTCAGCTCGCGGTGCACCAGCCGTGCCGCGGGATGCGCGGCCCGGAACCGGTCGACGACGTCCCGGATCATCCAGCTCTGCGGCCCCATGGCCCCCAGCACGAGGGTGCCGCCGGCCGCGCGGGCGCTCGCGGACGCCGCCTCCACCGCGTCGAGGATCTGCGCGTACGCGGGCCGCAGGGCCCGGGCGAGCTGCTCGCCGGTCTCCGTGAGCCGCACCGTCCGGGAGGTGCGCTCGAACAGCGGGGCGCCGATGCGGCGTTCCTGCGCGCGGATGGCGTGGCTCACCCGCGACGGCGTGACGTGCAGCCGCTCCGCGGTACGGGCGAAGTGCAGCTCCTCGGCCAGGGTGAGGAAGACCTCGATGTCCCGCAGCTCCATGACCATGACTCTAGGTCCATGACTCCGGGGTCACGGCTGCGTTGCGGAGGTCGCCGTTGATGACCCGGAGCCGCCCCTCCAGGCTGGTGGCGGGGGGGGGGCGGAGGGGGCGAAGAAAAAAGCAAGAAGACCACAAAAAAAAAGAAAGGGGAACGTGGAGTTTTCTCTCCTGGGGGAGCGTCTCCCTGAC
>NZ_JBSGUW010000008.1:100750-121799 GCF_053608125.1 Isoptericola sp. NPDC055063
TCCCCATCCCCCTCTTTCCCTGACTCCGGGTTAAAGCTTTCGTTGCGGGGGTCTTCGTTGGTGCCCTGGCCCCCCCCCTCCGGTCTGGGGGAGGGCCCCCGCACGGGGCGCCCGGGACCACGGCACGACGACCACGGCACGAAGGAGCGGGACATGCGGATTCTCATCTCGGGGGCGAGCGTCGCCGGGCCGGCGCTGGCGTACCGGCTGGTGCGCCAGGGGCACGACGTGACGGTCGTGGAGCGGGCCCCGGAGGTCCGGGCCGGCGGGTACGCGGTCGACTTCCGCGGCGAGGCCTTCGACGTGCTGGAGCGGATGGGCGTGCTGGACGAGGTGCGCGGCCACGACACGCGGATGCGGGGCACGGTGCTCGTCGACGCGGACGGCGCGCGGGTCGGCGAGCTGCCCCCCGAGGAGTTCTCGGGCGGCCTGGAGGTCCCCAAGGCGGACCTCACGCGCATCCTGCACCGCGTCACCGCCGAGGACGTCCGCTACGTCTTCGACGACTCGATCCGCGCGCTGACGCAGGACGAGGACGGCGTGCACGTCACGTTCGAGCGTTCGGCGCCTGGCACGTACGACCTGGTCGTCGGGGCGGACGGCGTCTGGTCGGCGGTCCGCCGGCTGGTGCTCGGCCCGCACGACGCCCACGTGCGCCACCTCGGCATGTCGGGCGCGGGCTTCACCACGGCCAACCGGTTCGGTCTCGACCACCAGGTGCTGCTGCAGGCGGTCCCCGGGCGCGCGGTGCTGGCGTTCAGCGCCCACGACGCGGAGCGGATGACGGTGAGCCTGTCGTTTGCGACGGACTCGGCCCGGGCCGACCGCCTCGGGCGTGCCCACCAGGAGGAGCTGGTCCGCGCCGCGTTCGAGGGCGCGGGCTGGGAGGTGCCGCGCCTCCTGCGCGACATGGCCGCCGCGGACGACTTCCTCTTCGCGTCCACCTGCCAGGTCGAGCTGGACCGCTGGTCCGTGGGCCGGGTCGTGCTGGTCGGCGACGCTGCCGCCTGCGCCGCCCCGACGTCGGGCATGGGCACGTCCCAGGCGCTGGTGGGCGCCGACGTCCTCGCGCGCAGCCTCAACGACGCCCTGGCCGCGGGCGGCGACCACAGGGACGCCTTCGCCGCGTACGAGCGCGAGCTGCGGCCGTCCGTTGCCGCGAACCAGGCGAAGGGCCGCGCGGCCGTCGCGCTGCTCGGCGGGTGACGGCCGCGCCGCCGGGGCCCAGGCAGCAGGCCTACCATCGGCCGGTGCCGACGATCGTGCTGACCACCGAGATCCCGTCGTCCACGGAGGCGTGCTTCGCGGCGAGCCTGTCGGTGGACGCCCACGCCGCGTCGATGAGCAGGTCGGGGGAGCGCGCGGTCGGCGGCGTGACGACGGGGCTCATGGGCCTCGGCGACACCGTCACCTGGCGGGCGCGGCACTTCGGGGTGCCGTTCCGGATGACGTCGCGGATCAGCGCGCACGACGCGCCGCACCGCTTCGTGGACGAGCAGGTGACCGGGCCGTTCCGGCGGTGGTGGCACGAGCACCGGTTCGAGGCCGTCCCCGGCGGCACGCTGATGACGGACGTCGTCGAGTTCACGTCGCCCGCCGGGCCGCTGGGCCGCCTGGTCGACCGTGTCGTCCTCACCGGGTACATGACGCGGCTGCTGCGCACCCGGAACCGGTGGCTCCTGGCGGCGCTCTCGCCGCGCGACTGAGCCGGCCGGCGGGCGCGAACGTGCGGGACACCACACCCGCCCCACGCCCCACGGTCAGGGGACGCCCAGCCGGTGCTGCCTACCCTGGGCGCGATGTTGCTCCAGGCTCCCGACGCGCCCGTGCGCGCCCTCGACGGCTCGCACCTCGACACCCGGGCGGTACGCGCGAGCCGGCCCGACGAACAGCTCGCCCGCCTCACCTCCGCGCCCGCGCTCCTGACCGGGCTGGTCGTCGTGACGCTGCTCGCCGCCGGCCCCTTCCGGCAGGTCGACGAGGCCGCGCACGGGTTCTGGGCCCGGCGTCTCACGCCCGGCCTGCAACCGCTCATCCAGCACGTGCTCGACCCGATCGCCGGGCAGGCGGTCTGCCTCCCGGTGCTGCTGGCCGTCGCCGGCACCCTCGCGTGGCGGCGTCGCACGTGGCGGCCGTTGTGGTGCGCGGCGATGGCGGAGCTCGCGTTCTACGGGGGAGTCGGCCTGCTGAAGGTGCTGCTCGCGCGGCCGGCGCCCACCACCGACGACGCCGACCTGTTCGACGGCGGGCTGCGTCAGCTCGGCTGGAGCGGGATCAGCTTCCCGTCCGGGCACGCCGCGGAGGCGGTGCTGATCTACGGCACCGCCGTGTACCTGGTCGGCCGCTGGACGCGCGCGTCCGCGCGCACGATGCGCTGGCTGCGTCTCCTGGTCGGCCTGGTCGCCCTCGACGCGGTGGCCGTGTCCTACTTCCTCGGCTGGCACTGGATCAGCGACCTGGTGGGCGGCCTGCTGGTCGGCGGGCTCCTGCTCCGGCTGCTCGTGGAGGCCGACCGCCGCGACTGGCGGCTGCGACCCCGGCGCGCGGTGGCGCGACACCTCTGACGCCCCCGACCTGTGCCCTTGCGCGGCGCGGGCGGCACTGGGAGCGTCGTCCGGATGAGCAGTCCTGCACCGTTCCCTCCGACGCGGGGCCGGCACGTCGCCGCCTTCGTGGGTGGCCTCCTCGTCGGCAACAGCGCCCCGCACCTGGCGTCCGCCGCGACGGGCCGTGAGCATCTCACCCCGCTGGCGGGCCGCCGGTCGTCGGCGCTGGTCAACCTCGCCTGGGGTGCGGCCAACCTCGCCGGCGGGCTGGCGCTCGTGCGCGCGGCGGCCGGGCCCGGCCGCCGGTGGGACCGCCGGCTCGTCGCGTTCGAGGCGGGCGTCGTGACGTTCGCGGCCTGGATGGCGGCCAGCGAGAGCCTGGCACCGCTCAACTCCGGGCCCGACGACGCCCACCGCGGCGGTCAGACGACGACGGCCGCGCCGGCGAGCACGAGGTAGACGCCCCCGGAGGTGGCGCCGAGGCGGCGCCGGGCGCGCTCGGAGGCGCGCAGCCGCCACGACATCCGGTCCGCGACGAGGGCGTACCCGCTGTCGACGAGGGCCGCGAGCACGACGAACGCGCCGCCGAGGATCGCGAGCTGCGGCGCGACCGCCCCGCGCCCCGGGTCGGTGAACTGGGGGAGGAACGCGAGGAAGAAGAGCGCCGTCTTCGGGTTGAGCACGTCCACGAGGACGCCGTCGGCGACGAGCCGCCACCCCCGCGGCGCGTCCTCACCCGTGGCCGCGGCCTCACGGGCCGGCGTCCCCGCGCCGCTCCCGGGCTCGGGCCGGAGGCGCGCGGCGCGCAGCTCGCGCACGCCGAGCCAGACGAGGTAGGCGGCACCGGCCCAGCGGACGACGCCGAACAGGACGGGCGACCGCTCGAGCAGGGCGGCCAGTCCGGCCGCGGCGGCCACCACGTGCAGGGCCGCCCCCGTCTCGAGCCCGACCATCGACAGCAGGCCCGCCCGTCGTCCGAGGGTGGTGCTGCGCGCGACGACGTACACGACCGACGGCCCGGGCACGGCGAGCGTGGCGAGGGACGCCCCGAGGAACCCGAGCAGCGCGGGCGCGGCCGGCAGCAGGCCGGTCACGGCCTGGGCGGAGGCGAGCGCCTGCGGGGTCATGGTGGGGAGAGAGGGGCCGGACGGTTGTCCGTGACACCCGTCCGGCGCCCCGGGTGCCGGCGCGGCGGGCGCGGACGAGGATGGCGGGCATGGCGGACTGGACGGTCGTGCAGGTCACGGACCCGGCGGAGCTCGTCGCGGCGTCCCACCTCTTCGACGCGCCCGTCCGGCCGGACGGAGCGGCCGACACGCTGTCGAGGCCCGGCCACGTCGTGCTCCTCGCGCGGGGGCCGGACGGGCGCGACGTCGGCTTCGTGTCCGGGGTGGAGATGCGGCACCCGGACAAGGAGCCGGAGATGTTCCTGTACGAGCTCGGCGTCGACGAGCCGTGGCGGCGTCAGGGCGTGGCGTCCGCGTTGCTCGCGGCCCTGCGCGACCACGCCCTCGCCCGCGGCTGCCGCGGGATGTGGACCGGCACGGAGGCGGACAACGTCGCCGCGCTCGCGAGCTACCGTGCCGCGGGCGCGCAGATCGACCGCGACTCCGTCTTCGTCGTCTGGGACGACCTGGCCGGCGCGCCCGCGGGCTGAGCGAGGCGGCTCAGTCCCAGACCCCGCGATCTCCGGCGACGAGCGCCTCGAGCATCAGCTCGTGCGGGCCGAACAGAGGGGTCGGCAGCGCGTCGAGGCGGAACCAGCCGAGGGCGACGGTCTCGGTGCCGTCCGCCCTGAGCTCGCCCGCCACGACCCCCGCGACGAGCGCCGTGACGACCGACTGGACGACGTCTCCGTTCGGGTAGGTGTGCGGCCGTGGCCCGGAGAAGACGCCGAGCAGGTCGTGCGGTTCCACGACGAGGCCTGTCTCCTCGAGGGTCTCGCGCACGGCGGCCTGCGACACGGTCTCGCCGAGCTCCAGCGCCCCACCGGGCAGGCCCCACGGACCGCCGGGCTCACCCCGTTGCTGCAGCAGCACCCGGGTCGAGCCGTCGTCGTCGTGCTCGAGGACGGCGCAGCAGGCAGCCGGCAGGAAGAGCGGGTCGTGGCCGACCACGGCACGCAGGCGCCGGACGTAGCTCTCGGGCCGGCTCCCCGGCTCGCGCCCTGGGTCGCTCGCTGGCTCGCTCACGGGCACCGACCCTAGCGGTGCGGGCTGCACGCTCAGCCGCGGAGCGCCGCCAGCCAGGGCAGGAGAACGGGCAGGACGGCGTCGGCCTGCATGGCGGACATGTGGTCCTTGCCGGGCAGCAGGGCGACGGTCCAGCCGGCGGCCTCGAGCTCGGGGCGCCGGCGGGCGACGGCGCCGGCGATGACGACCTCGACGTCGCCCCAGCCGGGGCCGTAGACGATGTCGTCGTCCGCGCCGACGACGGCGAGGCGCGGCACGCGCAGGGCGAGGGAAGCGGCGTCGTCGAAGTCGTCGAGCGACTCGTAGAGCGTCACGTACTGCCCGGTCTGCTCGGGGCTCTGCGTCATCTCGACGGAGCCCCAGTCGCCGGGCTCGGGGGCGGGCGTCGCCGCGGGCCGCGGGGCGTCGCGATGGGCGAGGGCCAGCCGGTGCGCGGCGCGGGTCACGGCGAGCATCGCGGCGTACGGGCCGTCGAGGGGCGGGTAACCGCCCATGGCCAGGCCGGTGAGGCGGTCGGTGCGCAGCGCGAGCTGCAGCCCGGCGAGCGCCAGCCACGAATAGCCGTAGTAGGCGAATCGGTCGGTACCCGCGGCGTCGGCGACGGCGAGGAGATCGTCCGCGACGGCGTCGGCCGTCAGCGTGCCGGGCCGGGGGTGGGCGGCGAGGTGGGCCTCGTAGTCGGCGGCGACGACGCGGAAGCCGGCGTCCGCGACCCTGTGCGCGAGGACGGCGCCGAGGTCGGGGTCGGCGCCCCAGGCGCGCATCGCGTCGGCCTGCGGCCCGTCGAGCGGGGCGGTCCGGACGGGGAGCAGGACGGCAGGGCCGTCGCCGAGCGTGGTGACGTCGAGGGACGATCCGTCGGGCAGGGCGGCGGTGGGCATGGCGGTCTCCAGCAAGGGGGCGAAGTTACGCCTTACACTGTAAGCAGATGAGAGGATCGGGGCAATGGACGACGTCGAGGAGCACGTTCGGCGGCTGTGGCGCCACCGGGGGGCGGAGCCCGCACCGGCGCGCCGCGGGCCGCGCCGACGTCTCGAGCTGGACGAGGTGCTCGACGCCGCGGTCGCCGTCGCCGACGCGGACGGGCTCGACGGCCTGTCGACGCGGGCCGTCGGCGCCCGGCTCGGGCTGAGCGCCATGGGCCTGTACCCGTACGTGGGCACCAAGGAGCAGCTGCTGGCGCTCGCGGAGGACCACGCCTCGGCGATGCCGGGCTGGCGCGACCCGGGCCCCGACCTGGCCGCCGACCTCGACGCCTGGGCGGGTCGCCTCTTCGCCCTGTACCGGGAGCACCCGTGGCTGGTGGACCTGCCGTGGGCCTCCGCGCCGGGCGGCCCGCAGCAGCAGGACTGGCTCGAGCGGCTGCTCGACGTCCTCGCGCGCCACGACGTGCCCCCGGCGTCCAGGGCCGCCGTGGTCACCGCCCTGTACGCCGTCGTCCGCGCCACCGCGCAGACCGCGGCCGAGTACGAGCGCCTGGACGCCGCGGGGGCCGAGGCCTGGCGGGAGCGCGCGGCGGCGACGCGGCGCCTCGTGCCGGACCTCGACGAGCGGTACCCGCGCGCGGCGGCGCTCGCGCCGCACGCGACCCACGACTGGCGGGACGCGCCGCGCGCCGCGGTGCGGCACGTGGTGGACGTCCTGTGCCACGGCCTGGCGCCCGGCGCCGAAAGGCCCTGACCCGCGAGGGCACCACGGCGAAATCTGTTGCCCGCCCGAGAGCGGCTCTGGAAGGGTGACGGCCGTGAACTCACCCTCGGGCCAGACCCCGGCCGACGCGGACGCCACGAGCCTCCTCGCCGCCTACGACGACCAGCTCCGCACCGACGCGGAGACGCCCAGCGCGCTGGCGGTCACCCGCCTCGGGCCGGTGCGGCTCGTGACCTTCGACGGCGGCCGCGGCTTCGTCACCTACCGGGACCTCGGCGGCGCGGACGCCGCGACGATCCGCGGCTTCGTCGCCTCCGCGCTCGCGCACTTCCGCGCCGACGCCACGATCACGAGCGTCGAGTGGAAGACCCGCGGCCACGACGTCGCGCCGGGCCTGCACGACGCGCTCGTCGACCACGGCTTCGTGCCCGAGGAGCCGGAGTCGATCATGATCGGCGAGGCGCGCTCGCTGGTCGCGGACGTGCCCCTGCCCGAGGGCGTGACGCTGCGCCGCGTCACCGACGAGGCGGACGTGCGGGCCATGTCCGCGATGGCGGACGAGGTGTTCGGCGACGACCCCGCCACGTCGGGCCACGCCGACTCGCTCCTGCGCCGCCAGGACCGCGACCCGGAGATGGAGCTGTGGGTCGCGGAGGCCGACGGGCTGGTGGTCAGCGCCGGGCGCCTCGAGCCGGTCCCGGGCACCGAGTTCGCCGGCCTGTGGGGCGGGTCGACCCGCCCGGAGTGGCGCGGCCGCGGCATCTACCGCGCGCTCACCTCCGCCCGCGCCGAGTCGGCGCTCGCGCGCGGCAAGCGGTACCTGAACAGCGACTCCACGGAGTTCTCCCGGCCCATCCTGGAGCGTTCCGGCCTGGTCAAGGTGTCGACGACGACGCCGTACGAGTGGCGGCGCTGAGCCGCACCACCGGCTGAGGAGGGGACGACGTGGGGCTCGACGACGACCCGTTCGACCACCGGGTCACCAAGGACGGCACGGTCCTGGTGAGCCGCGGCGGCCGGCTGGTCGTCACGGTCTCGGGCGCGCGGGCGGCGCGGCTGGTCGCGCTGCTCGGGCAGGACCCGGACACCGACCAGGAGCTCCTCGCGCGGGCCACCGGGAACTACCGGCGGGGCAACGAGAAGCGGGCGCACCGGCCGTGACCTGGCCCGACGCGGCGGGCCGCGTGTCCCGGTCCCGGTGCGTCGCCCTCCCTACACCCTGACGGCCCCCGCACGGAGAGATTGCACCCTCGCGAGAGGTCGCGCGCCGCGCGTCTGCGGGGGACTAAGGTCCGCCCTGGACCCGCACCGGCGCGGGAACGACACGACGACGAGGCCCGGAGCGGGCCCGAGCAAGGACGCAGGAGGGCACGTGGACCACGCCCGCGCTCCGCTCGCCAGGACGGCGGGCCGATGAGTCGCGCACGGCTGCTCGCGCGCCGTTCCGTCGCGCACCGGGGCCTCCTGGTCCTCGTCGCGCTGCTCGTCGCCACGGTGACGGCGGCGCTCGGCACGACGATCGGCACCGTCCGCGCCGCCGAGGCGCGGGTCATCGACGACGCGCTGACCCGCGGCGGCTCCCCGGGCGTCGTCACGGTCACGACCCGCCTCGCGGACGACCCCGCCGCGCAGGACGCGGCGATGCGCCAGGACGTCGAGGAGCTCTTCGGCGACGGCCCGTACGAGGTGACGCGCGCGGAGGTGCCCGACGACGACTCGGACGCCCCGTTCGTGCGCTGGACGATCACGCCGGACGTCGCCGCGACCACGCCCGACGACCTCCGCGCCTTCACGGCCGGGCAGGCCGCCCTCCTGGAGACGGTCCTCGCCGACGACGACATCCAGGTGCGGGGCGCTGAGATGACGGGGGACCTCGGGCAGCGGTCGGCGGACGCCACGGCGTCGCTGGGAGCGGCCTCGGCCGTCGCGCTGGTCCCGATGATGGTCCTGGCGCTCGCGGGCGTGATCGCCGTCGCGCAGGTCGCGCGCCTCCTCGCCGCCACCCGGGCGGGCGAGGTCCGCCTGCTCGTCTCCCGCGGCGCGTCGCCCGCCCAGCTCACGGCCGCCGCGGCGGCGGAGGCCGGCGTCGTCGTGCTGGTCGGGGCCGCGGCAGGGTGCGGCGCGGCGGTCGCAATGCTGGCATCGGAGGGCGTCTCCGGCGCCCTCGGCGACCTGCTCCCGTCCGCGGTCGGGTGCGCGCTGGCCGCGGTGCTCGTCGTGGTGGCCCTCGAGGGGCTCCAGGCGCGCGCCGCGGCGGCGCTGCGCCTGGTGGACACGTCGGGCCGGGCGCGGCAGGCGGCCACGTGGGGCACGGTGGTGCTGGTCCTGGTCGCCGCGACGGTGACCCTCTGGCTGCTGCGCCGCTACGGCTCGCCGCTCGTCCCGACCCCCGACGGTGGGCAGTCCGACCCGGCTGCGGCCGCGGCGCCCGCCCTCGCGCTCGCCGCCGCCGCGGTCGTGGCGGTCGTGCTGCTCGGGCCGCTGACCCGGGCCTGGGCGGCGCTCGCGGCCCGCCGCCCGGACACCCGCGTGCTCCCGGCCCGGCAGGTCGCGCGGCGGCTCGCCGTCACCGCCGTCCCGGTGGTGCTCGTGGTGGTGGCGGCCGGCAGCGTCGTGCTCGCCTCCGCCTTCGTCGGCACGGGCACCCAGCTGCGGCTGGCGTCGGCGGCCGTGGCATCCGGCAGCGACGTCCGCGTCGTCACGCACACCGGCACGCCGGGCCCCGTGGCGGGCTACGAGTCGCTGCCCGGCGCGGCGTCGGCCGCCCCCGCACGGATGTCGGAGGGCGCGGCGGACGACGTCCCCGTCTCGACGACGGGCCTGCCGGTCGACCGCATCGCCGGCACGGCGCTCGACCCGGGCGGCGAGGACGTCGGCGCGATGGCGGCGGCGCTGTCCGACCCGGACCTCTACGCCGAGAACCCGCGCCTCCCGGCGGGGACCGACGCGCTCGACCTCGCCGTCACCGGCGAGTACTTCATCGTGGACGAGTCCGTCACCCAGGACGTCGGCGCGCTGGGCGCGCCCCTGCCGTGGGCCGACGCGTGGGCTGGCGCGCCGCCGCCGATCGAGCGGGGGCGGCTCGAGGCGTTCGAGCTCTCGACCATCCCCCTGACGCTCTGGCTCGCGGACCCGGACGGGCAGCTCCTGCCCCTCGACGTCGGCACGCTGAACGTGGACGTCGACGGCATGGGCGACGAGGAGGACGCGATCGGCCCCGCCGAGAGCACGCTCGACCTGCGCGCGGCCGTACCCCCCGCGCCGGACGCCGCCGACGGGACGCCGGGGGAGTGGACCGTGGTCGCCTTCGACGTGGAGATGCCGGCCCCCGGGAACCGCGCGACGTCCCTGCGGCTGTCCGTCGACGAGATGGACGCGACCACGAGCGACGGCACCGCCACCCCCGTGGACGTCGAGAGCACGTCGTGGAACCTCGCCGGGCCGGACACCGACCGTGCCATCCCGTTCGGCGCCCGGCAGGGCACCGGGCTGACCCTCGCCTCGCGCGTCGAGTACCAGCAGATGTCCGCCCTGGTGCGCGTCGTGGGGGCGTCCGCAGGCCGCAAGGCGGTGCCCGCCGTCCTCACCCGCGACCTCGCCGGGATGATGGCCGTCACCGTCGGCGAGCGCACCGAGGTGCCTCTGGAGGGCGGCGACCGGCTCACCGTCGAGGTGGTCGACGTCGTGGACGTCGTGCCGGGCGCGCTCCACCCCGCCGCGGCGCTCGTCGGGCTCGCGGAGCTCCAGGCGGCGTCCCTCCACATGGACTCGACCGTGATCCCCGCCCAGGAGATGTGGGTCCGGGCGGCGCCCGGCGCCTCGGAGGCCGACGTCACCGCGCTCGGTGCGGCCGCCGGCGACGTCGCGCGGCAGGCCGACGGCGCCGACGGCGTCGTGGTGACCACCTCCACCGGTGGCGGCCGCTCGGACGCCGCGGGGCCCGTGCGGCGCGCGTTCTGGGTCGCGGCCCTCGCCGCCGTCGCGCTCGCCCTCGTGGGCGTGGGCGCGGTGAGCGTCGCGGCCGTGCGCGGGCGCCGCGGCGAGGTCGCGGTGCTGCGCGCCGTCGGGATGCCGCCGCGCGCGCAGGGGAACGACCGCGCCCTCGAGATCGCCGCCGTGACCGGCGCCGCGCTCCTCGTCGGACTCCTGGCGGGCTGGGCCGTGGCCGCCGCCACGGCCCCCGGCCTCGCCGAGGCCACCATCACGGGGTACGCCGTCGTGCCGCCCGCGTCCACCGCCCTCGCGCCGGCGGCTGCGCTCGTCCCCGGGGCCGCGCTCCTGGCCGGGCTGGCGGTCGTCGCCCTCGCGGTGCGCGCCGGCGTGGCCGCCCAGGCGCGCGAGGGCACCTACCGCGAGGAGGTGCGCTGATGCTCCGGCTGCTGCTGCGCCGGCACCTGCGCACCGCGTGGGGGTCGGCGGTCGTCCTGGCCGTGGTGACCGTGCTGGCCGCGGGCGCGGCCACGGCGGCCGCGCGCGCCGTCGCCGAGATGCGCGCCCACCAGGTCGTCTACGCCACCGAGCAGCTGTCCCCCCTGCGGCGCGACGTCGTCTCCCGGTCGGGGTCGGTCCCCGGCATGCCGGGCCCGACGGGCGCGCTCCCCGTCGAGCCACCGGCGGCGGAGCGGATCCCCTCCGAGCCGGACTGGATCGAGTTCCTCGACGGCATGGTGTCGCTGCGGGACGAGCAGCCGCGGCCGCTGCGCGACGTGCTGGGGGAGCCGTCCTTCGCGGTCTCCACGAAGGAGATGCTCACCGAGCAGGTTCCCGGCTCGGGCATCGAGATCCCGCAGGCCGTGTTCCGGGCGTCCCCGCGCCTGCAGGAGGACATGCGCCTCGTGGAGGGGGAGTGGCCCGAGCCGACCCCGGTGACGCTCGGCTACAACGGCCCCGAGGGCGACGTGCCGGTCCAGGGCGTGCTCACCCGCGAGGCCGCGGACACGCTCGGCTGGAAGGTCGGCGGCACCTACGCGCTCGAGGGGTGGAAGTTCCCCCCGCTGCAGGTGGTCGGGATCACCGAGCCCGTCGACGACGGGGCAGACGCCTGGTACCACCAGCCCTTCGGCCGCCGCGCCCAGCTGGGCATGACGCCGAACGGCTCGACCACCGCGGTCGCCGCCGTGTACGTGGACCCCGCGATGATCTCCGGGCTCGCCTTCCGCGGCCCCCAGACGGTCCTGTGGTACCCGGTGTCCGTGGAGGGCATCGAGTCGGGTGAGGTCCAGGCGCTCGCCGACCAGCTGCGCGGGTTCACCCACGAGACGCTGACGATCGTGCCGAACGACGCCGTGGAGCTCCAGGGGCGCACCACGCTGTCGGAGGTGCTCGACCAGCTGCTGCGCGACCGGGTGGCGACCGACGCGGTCCTCGCCGTCCTCGTCGTGGGGCCGCTGGGGGCGCTCGGCGCGGTCATGGTCCTGGCCGCCCGCCTCGTGGTGGAGCGGCGGCGCAGGGCGCTCGCCGTGCTGCTCGCGCGTGGCGCGACCGGGGGCTGGCTGCGCCTGCTCACCGCGGCGGAGGGCTTCGCCGTGAGCCTGCCCGCCGCCGTCCTCGGCGTGCTGCTCGGCCTGCTGGTGCGGCCGGGAGCCGTCACGGGTGTGCAGGTGCTGTGCGCGGCCGCGGCCGCGCTCGCCCCGGCCGTCGCGGCCGCGGCCGTGACCGTGCCGCGCTCGCTGCGCACCGAGCGCAGCGACGTGCGCGCGGCGACCGGGGGCCGCTGGCGGCGGACGGTGGAGCTGTCGGTGCTCGGCGTCGCGGCGCTCGCGGTGCTGCTCCTGCTGCGCCGGGGGGTCGTCGGCGGGGCAGGCGCCGGCGGCGTCGACCCGCTGCTCGCGGCGACCCCGCTCCTCGTGGCAGCCGCCGCCGCGCTGGTCGCGGTGCGCGCCATCCCGTGGCTGGCCCGCGGGCTCGAGCGGCTGCTGTCCCGGCGCCGCGACCTCGTGCCGTTCCTGGGCGCCGCGCGGGCCACGCGCGCGCCCGCGGGCGGCGTCGTCCCCGCGCTCGCGCTGGTCCTCGCGGTCTCGGTGGGGGCGTCGTCGGCGGTGGTGCTCACGACGATCGACGAGGGCGTCGCCCGGCAGGCCCAGGTGCGGCTCGGCGCCGACCTGCGCGTGGGAGGGCCGCTCCTGTCGGACGACGTCCTCACGACCATCCGCGACGTGGACGGCGTCGCCGAGGTCGCGCGGGCCACCCTCCTGCCGGAGGTGGGGCACCTGACGTGGCCGGACGGCCGCCACCGCACGGTGCAGGTGGTGGCCGTCGACGCGGCCGCGCTGGCGACCGTGCAGGAGGGCGTCCCCGAGGCGCCGCCGGACGTCGCGGCGCTCGCGTCGCCGGGCGCGGACGACACGCTCCCGTTCCTGGCGCTGCGGGTGCCGGGCGTCGACGCCGGGACCGAGGGCCTGGAGCTCGCCCTGCGGGACGAGACGGCGGACGTCGCGCCCCTCGGCACCGCCGGGCGCGTCCCGGGCGTCAGCGACGCGCCGTCGACCGTGGTGATGGACTCCGGGCTGCTCGCCGACCCGCTCGACATGGAGACGGAGCCGCGCAGCGCCCTGCTCTCGCTGGAGGACGGCGCGGACCCGGCCCGGGTCGCCGTGGCCCTGCGCGCGGCGGTCCCCGAGCTGACCGTGGACGACCTGCGCACCGAGACGGCCGAGGTGCTCGACTCGCCGGCCGCCCAGGGGATCACGACGGCGGCCCTGGTGGCCGTCGTGCTCGCCGGCGTCCTGGTGGCGCTCACGGTGGCGCTGACGCTCGTGCTCGCCGCGCCGGACCGGGAGCGCCTGCTGGGCGTGCTGCGCTCGATGGGCCTGCGCCGGTCGGAGTCGCGCGGGCTGGTCGCGTGGGAGGTCGCGCCGTGGGCGCTGGGCGCCCTGCTCGTCGGCGCGGCCGTGGGGGTGGGCGTGCCCGCGCTGCTGCACGCCACGGTGGACCTCACGCCGCTGACCGGCGGCGGCCCGCAGCCGGAGCTGAGCGTGGACCCGTGGCTCGTCGCCGCGGGAGTGGCCGGGTTCGTGGTGACGGTAGTCGTGGGGGCGTCCCTGGCCGCCGTCGTCGGCCGGCGGGGCGCGACGACGGAGCGGTTGCGGGAGGCGGCGGAATGAGGGAGGACGACAGGGTGGTGACGACATGGCGGTGACCCAGGAGGAGACGCCCGGGCCGGCGGCCGACGCGGTCGGTCCGGCGCTCGAGGAGATCCGCTGCCGCGGGCTCGTGCGGATCTTCGCGACCGACGGGATCGAGGTGCAGGCCCTGCAGGGCCTGGACCTCGCGGTGGAGCGCGGCGAGGTCGTCGCCGTCGTGGGCGCGTCCGGCTCGGGCAAGTCCACGCTGCTGAACATCCTGTCCGGGATGGACCTGCCCACGGCCGGCTCGGCGTCGGTCGCGGGCACGGACCTGCTGGCGATGACGCGCCGCGACCGGGTGCGCTACCAGCGGTCCACGGTGGGCTTCGTCTGGCAGCAGACGGGCCGCAACCTCCTGCCGTACCTCACGGCGGCGGAGAACGTCCGGGTGCCGCTGGAGATCGCGCGGACGGGCGCGCGCGCCGACCGCGCGGCGCGGGTGACCGACCTGCTGGAGATGCTCGAGGTGGGGCACCTCGCCGACCGGGTGCCGGCGCAGATGTCGGGCGGCCAGCAGCAGCGGGTCGCGATCGCGGTCGCCGTGGCCGGCTCGCCGCGCGTGCTCCTGGCCGACGAGCCCACCGGCGAGCTGGACGAGGCGACCAGCGCGGAGGTGCTGGAGTCGCTGCGCTCGGTGAACGCGGAGACGGGCGTGACCACGCTGATCGTCACGCACGACCCGGCGGTCTCGGAGCACGTCGCCCGGACCGTGCAGATCCGAGACGGGCGCACGTCCACCGAGGTGCTGCGGCGCACGGAGATCGACGAGGACGGCGCGCAGCGGCACGTGGCCGAGGAGTTCGCGGTGCTGGACCGGGTGGGCCGCATGCAGCTGCCCCAGGACTTCGTCAGCGCGCTGGACCTGCGCGACCGCGTGCGCCTCGCGCTGGAGGAGGACCACGTGGAGGTCCGGCCGGACGGGCGTCGGGGCCGGTCGGAGGAGGAGCGATGAGCGTCACCACGACGAGCCCGCAGGCGACGGCGGTCCTGCGCGCGACGGACGTGTCGCGGGTCTACGGCTCGGGCGCGGGCGAGGTCCGCGCCCTGGAGGACGTGTCGGTCGAGGTCGGCGCGGGCGAGCTCGTGGTGGTCGTCGGCCCGTCGGGGTCGGGCAAGTCCACGCTGCTGCACCTGCTCGGCGGCCTGGACCGCCCGACGTCGGGCACCGTGCACCTCGGCGCGGACCCGGCGGCCGAGGGCGGCCCGGGCGCGACGGAGCGCGAGCTCGGCGGCCTCGGCGAGGACGAGCTGCACGCGGTGCGGCGCACCGAGATCGGCTTCGTGTTCCAGTCGTTCGGGCTGGTGCCCGTGCTGTCCGCGGCGGAGAACGTGGAGGTGCCCCTGCGGCTGGCGCGCGTGGACGCGGCGCAGCGCGCGTCCCGGGTCGCGGAGGCGCTCGAGGCGGTGGGCCTCGCGGACCACGCCGACCAGCGACCGTACGAGCTCTCGGGCGGGCAGCAGCAGCGCGTCGGGGTGGCCCGGGCGCTGGTGGCGCGGCCGCGGGTGCTGCTCGCGGACGAGCCGACCGGGCAGCTCGACTCGGCCACGGCCCGGCGCGTCATGGTGCTGCTGCGCGACCTCGTGCACTCCCGCGGGGTGGCGGCGGTGGTGGCGACCCACGACCCCGAGCTGGTGGCGATGGCCGACCGCGTGCTGGTGGTGCGCGACGGCCGGCTGGTGACCCTCCCGTGAGTGGTCCTGGAAGTTGCGAGCAGATACCGGAATGGTCACGGTTCCGGGCGCAAACCGGACCAAGGGTATGACCAAGGGCCGAGACGTGACTAGGCTCACCGGCGCACAGTGCAGTGCGCGCGCACACGCGCCTGTACCTCACCGAGGGGTGACCCCCTCCGGTGAGCGACCCAACTCAGGAGGACACGTGACACCTCGACGACGACTTGCAGGCATCGGGGCCTTTACCCTGACCTCGGCCCTGCTGCTGTCCGCGTGCGGTGGCGGTTCCGGGGACGACCCCGAGGCCACGGGCGGCGACGGCGGCCCGACGACCGGCATCGTGACGGTCAGCAACGGCGAGCCGCAGAACCCGCTCATCCCGACGATGACCAACGAGACGTACGGCTCGAAGGTCATCAACAACCTCTTCGCCGGCCTGGTGTACTACGACGCCGATGGCGCCGTGCACAACGAGATGGCCGAGTCCATCGAGACGGACGACCAGCAGACGTACACGATCACGCTCAAGGACGGCTGGAAGTTCACCGACGGCACCCCGGTGACCGCGGACAGCTTCGTGAAGGCGTGGAACTACGGCGCCAAGCTGTCGAACAAGCAGAACCTCTCGTACTTCTTCGAGCCCATCGAGGGCTTCTCGTACGAGAAGGACTCGGAGCTGACGGGCCTCAAGGTCGTGTCGGACACCGAGTTCACCGTGAAGCTGACGCAGCCGGAGTCCGACTTCAAGACCCGTCTGGGCTACGCGGCGTTCATGCCGCTGCCGGACTCGTTCTTCGACGACCCGAAGGCTGCCGGTGAGAAGCCGGTCGGCAACGGCCCGTACAAGCTGAAGTCGTGGGAGCACAACGACCAGATCTCGCTGGAGCCCAACGCCGACTACAACGGTGACCGCAAGGCTCAGAACGGCGGCATCGACCTGATCGCCTACACCGAGGAGGACACGGCGTACAACGACCTCCTCTCGGGCAACCTGGACATCGTCACCAACGTCCCGTCGTCGGCCTTCGCCACGTTCGAGGACGAGCTGGGCGACCGCGCGGTCAACCAGCCGGCGGCCGTCATCCAGGTCGTCAACGTCCCGGAGTACCTGCCCGAGTGGGGCGGCGAGGCCGGCCACATGCGCCGCAAGGCCGTGTCGATGGCGATCAACCGCGACGAGATCACCAAGACGATCTACAACGGCTCCCGCACGCCGGCGAAGGACTTCAGCTCGCCGGTCATCGACGGGTGGTCCGACGACGTCGAGGGCAACGAGGTCCTGAACTACGACCCCGAGGGCGCCAAGAAGCTGTGGGACGAGGCCGAGGGCATCTCGAAGTTCGGTGACCAGCCGATCACGATCGCCTCGAACGCCGACTCCGACCACCAGACCTGGGTGGACGCGGTCTGCAACAACATCCGTAGCGCGCTCGGCGTCGACTGCGAGTTCGCGCCGTTCCCGACGTTCGACGAGTTCCTCGACGCTCGCGACAACGAGACCCTCAAGGGCCTGTTCCGCGGCGGCTGGCAGGCCGACTACCCGGCCATGAGCAACTTCCTCGGGCCGATCTACGGCACGGGTGCCGGTTCGAACGACATGGGCTACTCGAACAAGGAGTTCGACGCGAAGCTCAAGGAGGCGAACGGCCAGTCCGACCCGACCAAGGCGCTCGAGCTCTACAAGCAGGCCCAGACGATCCTCTTCGAGGACATGCCTGGCATCCCGCTGTGGTACCAGAACGTGACCGCCGGTTACGGCGAGGACGTCGACAACGTCGTCTTCGGCTGGGACAGCGACCCGCTGCTGTACCAGGTCACGAAGGAGAAGTGACGCTCAGCCGGTGAGGTCGACCGGCCCGGGACGAGCAGGCCGGACGCCCGGTCTGCCCGTCCTGGGCCGGTCGTCCGATTCGGATGCCGCCGACGACGTCCTGTAGCGTCGCGGGCGGCCACCCGACGTGAGGGGGGCGGGGTGTGCCGACGACGCACGCCCCGCCCCCGAGCCTGTCCGGGCAACGACGGCCGGACAACGACCCGTAGCCCGGGGGATCCCCGGAGCGAACGAGGAGAATAGACACATGCTCTGGTATCTCGGACGCAGGCTCTTGCAGATGATCCCTGTGTTCCTGGGGGCGACCCTCCTGCTGTACGCGATGGTGTTCCTGCGGCCCGGTGACCCCGTGGCCGGCCTCGGCGGGGAGCGTGGGCTCCCCGAGGCGGTGCAGGAGCAGATCCGCGCGGAGTACAACCTCGACAAGCCGTTCATCGTCCAGTACCTGCTGTTCCTGCGTGGCGTGTTCACGCTGAACTTCGGGGTGGACTTCCGTGGTCGTGAGATCACGGACGTGATGGCGCAGGCGTTCCCCATCACCTTCCAGCTCGCCATCATGGCCCTCATCCTCGAGGGCGTCTTCGGCATCTTCTTCGGCCTCATCGCCGGGATGCGCAAGGGCGGCTTCTTCGACGCGACCGTGCTGGTCATCAGCCTCGTGGTCATCGCCGTGCCGACGTTCGTCATCGGCTTCGTCATGCAGTTCGTCTTCGGCGTGAAGCTGGGGTGGTTCCCCGTCAGCGTCGGCAACGATCCAGGCCTGTACGAGCTGTTCTTACCCGCGGTCGTGCTGGCGGCGACGTCGTTCGCGTACGTGCTGCGGCTGACCCGCACGTCCGTCGGCGAGAACCTCAGCGCCGACTACGTGCGCACCGCGCGTGCGAAGGGCCTGCGCCGCTCGCAGGTCACCGGCCGCCACGTGCTGCGCAACTCGCTCATCCCCGTGGTGACCTTCCTCGGCGCCGACCTGGGCAACCTCATGGCCGGGGCGATCGTCACCGAGGGCATCTTCAACATCAAGGGCGTCGGCGGCACGCTGTACCAGGCGATCATCCGCGGCGAGAACGTCACGGTCGTGGCGATCACCACCGTGCTGGTCCTCGTGTACATCCTCGCGAATCTGCTCGTCGACCTCCTCTACGCCGCCCTCGACCCGAGGATCCGTTATGCCTGAGAACCGTTTCGAGACCGTGCCCGGCGGACGGCGACCCCGTCCCGGGCAGGAGCACTTCGCCGCCGAGGTGGACGAGGGCGGCCTCGGCGCCGTCGACGCGGTCAAGACCGACGCGGCCCCCTCGGGCCTGTGGCGCGAGGCGTGGCGGGACATGCGCCGCCGGCCCCTGTTCTGGGTGTCGGCCGCGATCATCCTGCTCGTGGTGCTCGTGGCGGCCTTCCCGGGTCTGTTCACCAGCATCCACCCGCGGTTCGACTGCGTGCTGTCCAAGTCGCTCGCCGGCCCCGAGCCCGGGCACCCGTTCGGCTTCGACAAGCAGGGCTGCGACATCTACTCCCGCACGATCTACGGCGCGCGGGCCTCGGTGCTCGTGGGCGTCATGTCGACCGTGATGGTGGTCATCCTCGGCACCGCCATGGGCGCCGTCGCCGGCTACTACGGCGGTTGGTTCGACGCCGTGCTGTCGCGCATCACCGACATCTTCTTCGCGATCCCGCTGGTGCTGGCCGCCATCGTCTTCATGTCGGTCACCACCAACCGCACCAGCTTCACCGTGGCGTTCGTGCTCGCGGCGTTCGGCTGGACGTCCATCGCCCGCATCACGCGCGGCACCGTGATGTCCGTGAAGAACAACGAGTTCGTCACGGCCGCCCGCTCTCTCGGCATGGGCCGCGGCAGGATCCTGCTCCAGCACGTGCTGCCCAACTCGGCGGCCCCGATCATCGTGTACGCGACGGTCGCGCTGGGCACCTTCATCGTCGCGGAGGCGACGCTGAGCTTCCTCGGCATCGGCCTGCCGCCCAGCACCGTCTCGTGGGGCGGCGACATCAGCATGGCGCAGAAGTCCATCCGCGTGGCCCCGGAGATCCTCTTCTACCCGGCCGGCGGCCTCGCCCTCACGGTGCTCGGCTTCATCATGATGGGCGACGTCGTGCGCGACGCCCTCGACCCGAAGGCACGGAAGCGATGACGACACAGTTCCCAGTGACGAACGGCAACCTGCCCGCCGGTGGGGGCGACGGCTCGACCTATGAGGCCGGGACCGACAAGCCGCTGCTCGCGATCCGCGACCTGCAGGTCACCTTCACCACCGCCGAGGGTGACGTGCACGCCGTGCGCGGCGCCGACATCACCGTCTACCCGGGCCAGTCGGTCGCGATCGTGGGCGAGTCGGGCTCCGGCAAGTCGACCACGGCGCACGCCGTGATCGACCTGCTCCCGGGGACCGGCAAGGTTACGGGCGGCAGCATCATGTTCGACGGTCGCGAGATCGTCGGGCTGCCCCGCACGGAGATCGAGGCGATGCGCGGCCGCGACATCGGCCTCGTCCCGCAGGACCCGATGTCGAACCTCAACCCGGTGTGGCGCATCGGCACCCAGATCGAGGAGGCCCTCAAGGCGAACGGCTTCGAGGGCGGCAAGAAGGAGCGCAAGGACCGCGTCGCGGGCCTGCTCCAGGAGGCCGGCCTGCCCGACGCCGCGCGGCGGGCGCGCCAGTTCCCGCACGAGTTCTCCGGCGGCATGCGCCAGCGCTCGCTCATCGCGATCGGGCTGGCCTCGCGGCCGAAGCTCCTCATCGCGGACGAGCCGACGTCGGCGCTCGACGTGACCGTGCAGCGGCAGATCCTCGACCACCTCGAGGTCCTCACGCAGGAGCTCGGCACCGCCGTCCTGTTCATCACGCACGACCTGGGCCTGGCCGCTGAGCGCGCCGAGCACCTCGTGGTGATGTTCAAGGGCCGCGTGGTCGAGTCGGGCCCGGCCCGGCAGATCCTCGCCGACCCGCAGCACCCGTACACGAAGCGCCTGGTCGCCTCGGCGCCGTCGCTCGCGTCCCGCCGCATCCAGGTGGCGCGCGAGGCCGGCGAGGAGTCCGACGACCTGCTGGCCCCGGACCTCGACGCCACGGTGCCCCGCGCCGGGGCGAAGGCCGCGGGCCCGACGGACATCGTCGTGGCGCGCAACCTCACCAAGGTGTTCACCATCCGCGGCAGCCGGCCGGGGTCGGCGACGGAGTTCAAGGCCGTCGACGACGTGAGCTTCACCCTCAAGCGCGGGCACACGCTCGCGCTGGTGGGGGAGTCGGGCTCCGGCAAGTCGACGGCCGCGAACATGGTGCTCGGCCTGCTCGACATCACCTCGGGCAGCGTGGAGTTCGACGGCCAGGACATCGCGACGCACTCCACCAAGGAGGCGTTCGCGTTCCGCCGCCGGATCCAGCCGGTGTTCCAGAACCCGTACGGCTCGCTCGACCCGACGTACTCGATCTTCCGCTCGATCGAGGAGCCGCTCGTCCTGCACAAGGTGGGCTCCAAGAAGGAGCGTGAGAAGCGGGTGCGGGAGCTGCTCGACATGGTGGCCCTGCCCCAGTCGGCGATGCGCCGGTTCCCGAACGAGCTCTCCGGCGGCCAGCGCCAGCGCATCGCCATCGCGCGCGCGCTCGCCCTGCGCCCCGAGGTGATCGTGCTCGACGAGGCCGTCTCGGCCCTCGACGTGCTGGTCCAGGCGCAGATCCTCGACCTGCTGGGCACCCTGCAGTCGGAGCTGGGCCTGTCGTACCTGTTCATCACGCACGACCTCGCGGTGGTCCGCCAGATCGCGGACCAGGTCGTCGTGATGCAGACCGGCAAGGTCGTGGAGCAGGCGACCACCGACGAGGTGTTCGACAACCCGCGCGAGCAGTACACGCGCGACCTGCTCGCCGCCATCCCGGGCGCCGGGCTGGAGGGGTCCGCGATCGCGGGCTGACGAGAAGCACCATCTCGGTGGGGGGGGACCCAGCGCAGCCGGGCGGGCCCCCCCCCCCCTTCCTTGCCCCCCCCTCCGTGTCCAAGGAAGGGGGACGGCGCGTTTTCTTC
>NZ_JBSGUW010000008.1:121809-201980 GCF_053608125.1 Isoptericola sp. NPDC055063
GAAGAGACGGTCGGGGTGTTGGGTGGGGGGGGTCTGCGGTAGGGGGTGAAGGAGAGGCACCGTTTGGGGGGAGGGGCCCCGGGGGAAGCGGGGCGGCCCCTCCACCGTTTGCCGGGCCCCCCGCGCGGCGTCAAGGTGAGGGACATGGCACGGGCGTCGACGCTGTCACGAGGGGTGTTCTACCCGGCTGCGGGCATCATCCTGCTGTTCGTCCTCCTGGCGGTGGTCGCCACCGACGCCACGACGGCGGTCATGAACTCCCTGCAGACCGAGGTGATCGGCGCCTTCGGCTGGTACTACGTGCTCCTGGTGGCCGCATTCGTGGTCTTCGCGATCTGGATGGGGCTGAGCCGCTTCGGCGACATCGTGCTGGGCCCCGACGACGAGGCCCCGGACTTCAAGCTGCCGGTGTGGTTCTCGATGCTGTTCGCCACGGGGATGGGCATCGGCCTCGTCTACTACGGGGTCTCTGAGCCGCTGTCCCACCTGGTCGAGCCGAAGCCGGGGGTCACCGGGGACGACGCCGCGCTCGCGCAGGCGGCGATCAGCCAGACGTACGTGCACTGGGGCATCCACGCGTGGGCGATCTACGTGGTGGCGGGGCTGGCGCTGGCGTACGCGATCCACCGCAAGGGGCGGCCCGTGTCGATCCGCTGGGCGCTGGAGCCGCTCCTCGGCGACCGGGTCAAGGGGGCGTGGGGGCACGTCATCGACGTCGTGGCCATCATCGGCACGGTGTTCGGCGTCGCGACGTCGCTCGGCCTCGGCGTGCTCCAGGTGGCTCACGGGCTGGGCTACCTGGAGGTGGTCGAGCCGTCGGTGGGTCTCGAGATCGGCCTGATCGCCGTGATCACCGCCATCGCCGGGTTCTCGGTGGCGTCCGGCCTCTCGCGCGGGATCAAGTGGCTGTCCAACGGCAACATGATGCTGGCGGGCGTGGTGCTCGCCGTCGTCCTCGTGCTCGGCCCCACCCTGTTCCTGCTGCGCAGCTGGGTCCAGTCGTTCGGGTACTACTTCGCGAACGTGGTCCAGATGACGTTCGACACGCTCGCCTTCCGCGGGGACGAGGGGCTCGCGTGGGAGTCGAGCTGGACGATCTTCTACTGGGGCTGGTGGATGTCGTGGGCGCCGTTCGTCGGCGTGTTCATCGCCCGCATCTCCCGCGGGCGCACGGTCCGGGAGTTCGTGCTCGGCACCCTCGCGGTCCCGATGCTGGTGACGACGATCTGGTTCAGCGTGTTCGGCGGCGCCGGGCTGCACCAGGAGATGACGGAGCCGGGCAGCATGCTCGACCCGGCGACCGGCGGTGTGAACACGGACACGGCGATGTTCCAGCTCTTCGACAGCCTGCCGGGCGCCGGCACCTGGCTCGCCGTCGCGGGGATCGTCCTCGTGGTGATCTTCTTCGTCACGTCGTCGGACTCGGGGTCGTTCGTCGTCGACATGCTCGCCCACGGCGGCAACCCGAACCCGCCGCTGTGGAGCCGGCTGTTCTGGGCGGCGCTGCAGGGGCTGGTCGCGATCGCGCTGCTGCTGTCGGGCGGGCTCCAGGCGCTGCAGACCGCCGCGATCCTCATCGCGCTGCCCTTCTCCCTGGTGCTCATCGGCATGGCCGTCTCGATCGTGCGCGAGCTGAGCGCCGAGCACCGGGCGATCGTGCGCTCCGAGCGGCGGGCCGCGCGCGCCGAGCTGACCGAGCACGTCACCGAGAAGGTGGCGACCACCTTGGCCGGACGCTGGGAGAACGTGCTGCCGTCGGCCCCCGGCGCCCTCCGGCTGCGCGTGCCCCGGCGCCGCGACGCGAGGCCGCCTGGCGGCGGAGCCGACCAGGAGCGGGGCGACGACGGGGCCCCGGGGGGCTGAGCGTGGGTCGTCGGGCAGGGTGAGGAGGACCATCCGCGAGCGGGTTCGCGCGGCAGGTAAGATGGTCGGGGCCCGATCGCGGGTCACACCTCCCTCCCCAGGAAAAGAGACCCTCGATGTCTGTGCGCTCAGACCTGCGCAACGTGGCGATCGTCGCCCACGTCGACCACGGCAAGACGACCCTCGTGGACGCCATGCTGCGCCAGGCAGGCGCCTTCTCCGCCCACCAGCACGTGGACGACCGCGTGATGGACTCCGGCGACCTGGAGCGGGAGAAGGGCATCACGATCCTCGCGAAGAACACCGCGGTCCGGTACGCCGGCCCGGCAGCCGCGAGCGTCGGCGAGCCCGGCGGCATCACCATCAACGTCATCGACACCCCGGGTCACGCCGACTTCGGCGGCGAGGTCGAGCGCGGCCTGTCGATGGTCGACGGCGTCGTGCTCCTCGTGGACGCGTCGGAGGGGCCGCTGCCCCAGACCCGCTTCGTGCTGCGCAAGGCGCTGGCCGCGAAGCTGCCCGTCATCGTCGTCGTGAACAAGGTGGACCGCCCCGACGCGCGCATCACCGAGGTCGTGGGGGAGACCACCGACCTGCTGCTCGGCCTCGCGAGCGACCTGTCCGACGAGGTGCCCGACCTCGACCTCGACGCGATCCTCGACGTGCCCGTCGTGTACGCGTCGGCCAAGGCGGGCCGCGCGTCGGTCGACCAGCCCGCGGACGGCTCGCTGCCCGCCAACGAGGACCTCGAGCCGCTGTTCGCCACCATCCTCGAGAAGATCCCGGCCCCGACGTTCGACGCCGAGATGCCGCTGCAGGCGCACGTCACCAACCTCGACGCGTCGCCGTTCCTCGGCCGCCTCGCGCTGCTGCGCATCTTCAACGGCACCCTGCGCAAGGGCCAGACCGTCGCCTGGGCGCGCCACGACGGCACCCTCACGAGCGTGCGCATCACCGAGCTTCTCGAGACCAAGGCGCTCGACCGCGTCCCCACCGAGTCCGCCGGCCCGGGCGAGATCGTGGCCGTCGCGGGCATCGCCGACATCATGATCGGCGAGACGCTCACCGACGTCGACGACCCGCGCCCGCTGCCGCTCATCACGGTGGACGACCCGGCGATCTCGATGACCATCGGCATCAACACCTCGCCGCTGGCCGGCAAGGGCGGCAAGGGCCACAAGGTCACCGCCCGCCAGGTCAAGGACCGCCTCGACGCGGAGCTCATCGGCAACGTGTCGCTCAAGGTCCTGCCGACCGAGCGACCCGACGCGTGGGAGGTGCAGGGCCGCGGCGAGCTCGCCCTGGCGATCCTCGTCGAGCAGATGCGCCGCGAGGGCTTCGAGCTCACCGTCGGCAAGCCGCAGGTCGTCACCAAGCAGGTCGACGGCAAGCGCCACGAGCCGATGGAGCGCATGACCATCGACGTGCCCGAGGAGTACCTCGGCGCCGTCACGCAGCTCCTCGCGCAGCGCAAGGGCCGCATGGAGACGATGAGCAACCACGGCACCGGCTGGGTGCGCATGGAGTTCATGGTCCCGGCGCGCGGCCTCATCGGCTTCCGCACCCAGTTCCTCACGGAGACGCGCGGCACCGGCATCGCGGCCTCCATCTCCGAGGGCTTCGAGCCGTGGAACGGCCCGATCGAGTCGCGCAACACGGGCTCGCTCGTCGCCGACCGCGCCGGCAAGGTGACGCCGTTCGCCATGATCAACCTGCAGGAGCGCGGCTCGTTCTTCGTCGACCCCACGCAGGAGGTCTACGAGGGCATGATCGTCGGCGAGAACTCCCGCAACGAGGACATGGACGTCAACATCACCAAGGAGAAGAAGCTGACGAACATGCGGTCCTCGACCGCGGACAACTTCGAGAACCTCATCCCGCCGCGCCACCTCACGCTCGAGGAGTCCCTCGAGTTCGCGCGCGAGGACGAGTGCGTCGAGGTGACGCCGGAGGTCGTGCGCATCCGCAAGGTGGAGCTCGACGCGACGGCGCGCGCCCGCGCGGTCGCCCGCGCCAAGCGCGCCTGACGGACCGGCGACGCCCGTGGGGCTGCTCGCGGTGCACGCGCACCCGGACGACGAGACCCTCGCGACCGGTGCGCTGATCGCGTCGTGGGCGGCCGCCGGGCGGCCGGTCACGGTGGTGACCTGCACGCGCGGCGAGCGCGGCGAGGTCATCGACACGCCGTCGCACCCCACGGGCCTGGCCCGCCTGGAGGGCGACGGGCCCGCGCTCGCCGCCCACCGCGAGACCGAGCTGGCCGCGGCGCTGGCAGCCCTCGGCGGCGCGCCGGGCGCCGTCGCCCACGCCTTCCTCGACGCGGTCGACCTGTCAGACGCCCCGGGCACCGGGGCGCACCCGGCGTCTGACACGCGGTTCGAGGACTCCGGGATGTCCTGGGTCGCGCCCGGCATCGCCGGCCCGGCCGACGACGCGCCGCCGACGGCGTTCGCGCGCGTCGCGCTCGACGACGCCGCGGCGCGGCTCGCGGCCCTGGTCCGGGCGCACCGGCCGGACGTCGTCGCGACCTACGAGGCGCGGGGCGGCTACGGTCACCCCGACCACGTGCGCACGCACGACGTCGCCGTCCGCGCGCTCGAGCTCGCGGCGGACCCTGCCGCGCCCGTCCCGGGCGAGGCGTGGGCACAGGCCGAGCTGTGGCAGGCGATGACGCCGTCGGCGGAGCTGCGGGCGTCGCGCAGGGCGCTGGCCGCGGACCCGGACGCGCGGGCCCTCGCGGACCGGGCCGGGCTCACCTTCCCCGACCCCGACGGGGACCTGCCGCCGCTCGCCCGGCACGACGAGGAGCTCGCCGCCGGCGACGTCCGCACCGTCGCGGTGGCGCCCGTGCTCGACCGGGTGCTCGGGGCGATGCGGGCGCACGCGACGCAGGTGCAGCACGCGACGGCCGGGCCGGCGGGGCCGACGGGGCCGACGGGGCCGACGGGGCCGACGGGCGACCCCGCCCTGCTCGGCTGGTACGCGCTGAGCAACGACGTGCTCGCCCCCGTGCTCGCCCACGAGACGTACCTGGCGTCCGCGCCGGTAGGCTCGGCGCGATGACCACGCCCGAGCACTCGACCGCCCCGGCCCGCACCGGCCGCTGGTGGGCGACCGCCGCCCGCGTCGTGCTCGCGCTCGCCCTCGGCGCCGCCGTCGGCGTGCTCGGCACCGTCGCCCACCGCACCCAGTGGCACGACCTGCCGGTCGGCATCGTCCTGGCCCTCGCCATCACCCTGTCGACGGCGATGCTGTGCCGTGCGTGGGCGGGCCTCGGCACGCTGCTCGCCGCGGGCGCCGGCTGGGTGGTCGCGGTGCAGGTGCTGTCGGTCGCGGGGCCGGGCGGGGACGTGCTGGTGCCGGCGCAGGCCGTCGGGCTCGTGTGGACCTACGGGGGCCTCGTCGCGTTCCTCGTCGCGGCCTTCCTGCCCCGGTCCTGGTTCACCGACCGCCGGGGCTGAGCGGACGGGTGTGACCGTCCCGTGCGCGGCACCATGCCGCGCGTGACGAACGTGTGGGAACTCGTGCCCGAATTGGCGGTTTCACCCGAACTGCGGCGAGGTCGGGCGAGGCCCCGCGAGTAGGATCCTCCACGCGGGTCCGGCCCGCGCCCACCTGTCCTCCCGGGGCGTCGTCCCCGCACCTCCACCCCGACGGAGCCTCTGCATGGGTCACCCGACCGAGCGCGATCCGGCGAGCCACGGATCCGCACCCGCCGAGCCCGCGCGTCCCGACTCCGGGGCCGACATGACGGCGACGAACCCGGCGGCGCCGCCGACCCTGATCACCTCCGCGCCGACTGCTCCCGCCCCGGCGGGCCTCGCGCCGAGCGCACCGGCGCCGGCACCGGCGCCGGCGACGCCGCAGCCCGCGACGGCGCAGCCTGCGACGCCGCCGGTGGCGGAGGAGGAGCCCGACGAGCCGTACCAGCCGCGCGTGCGCCTGTACGAGCAGCGCGTGATCGCGACCGTCGCCGCCCCCTCGACGGGCGCACCCACCCAGGCGCTGCCCGCGGTGTCCGCGTCCGCCGCCCCGGCGGCGTTCGGGGCGGCCGCGGCCTTCGCCGCGCCCGGCGGTCCGGCCGCGCCCGGCGGTCCGGCCGGACCTGTCGGCCCCGGTGGACCTGTCGGCCCCGGTGGACGTGTCGGCCCCGGCGGCGCGGGCGGGACCGGCGGGCCCGAGGGCCCGGCGTCGGGCTCCCCGCTCGACGGCCTCGCCGGCGACGGCGCCCCCAGCCGCGCGCCCAAGGTGGCGCTGTGGGCGGGCGTCGGCCTCGTCGTCGTGGCGGGCCTGTACGTGGGCGCGCAGGCGGCGGTCGCGGGGTCGGTGGCCAAGGGCACGACCGTGGCGGGCGTCGACATCGGCGGCATGGACACCGCCGCCGCGGTGGCGGCGCTGGACGCAGGCCTCGGCCCGCGCGCGGCCGAGCCGATCACCGTCCAGGCGGGCGACGCCTCGAGCACGGTCGACCCGGCCGACGCGGGCCTGTCCTTCGACGCCGACGCGACGGTCGAGGACCTCACCGGGTTCTCGCTGGGCCCGGCGCACCTGTGGGAGCACCTGGTGGGCGGGGACGAGGTCGCCCCGGCGGTCGACGTCCGACGCTCGGCGCTGACCGAGGCGCTCTCGGGGCTGGAGGAGTCGCTGCAGGTCGAGCCCGTGGACGGCACCGTCGGATTCAAGGGTGCCAAGGCGGTCGCGACGAAGGCCGAGGAGGGCTCCAGCGTGCAGGTCGACGCGGCGGTCGACACCGTCGCGGACGCGTGGCTGGTCACCTCGGGCCCGGTCGAGCTCCCCACCAAGACGGTCGACCCGGCGATCACGCAGGAGGAGACCGACGCGGCCCTGGCCGAGGCGGAGCAGGTCGTGAGCGGCCCCGTCGAGGTGGAGGTCGGCGACCAGACCGCGGAGCTGAGCCCGAAGACGCTCGCGAAGGCGACCTCGTTCAAGGCGGCCGACGGCTCGCTCACCGCGAAGTTCGACGGCGACAAGATCGTCTCGGCGGTCGTCGAGGGCACCGACGGGCTGCTCACGGAGCCGGACGACGCGCACTTCGTGTTCTCGGGCGGCAAGCCCGTGGTCGAGGGCGGCGCCCAGGGCACGTCCCTGGACCCGGACGCCGCGGCGAAGGCCGTCGGCAAGGCCGCTCTGGGGGACTCGCGCACCACGCAGCTGAAGCTCGTCGAGCGCGACCCGGAGCGCACCAAGGAGGGCCTCGAGGAGATGGGCGTGAAGGAGGTCGTCTCCGAGTTCTCCACGCCCCTGACCAGCGACAGCGTCCGCACCCGGAACCTGATCCGCGGTGCGCAGCTCGTCACGGGCACGCTCGTCGCCCCGGGCGAGACGTTCTCCCTGCTCGACACCCTGTCGCCCGTGACGGCGGCCAACGGGTACGTGCAGTCGGGCGTCATCAGCAACGGCGTGCACACCGACGCCATCGGCGGCGGGCTGTCCCAGATGGCCACCACCACGTACAACGCGGCGTACCACGCCGGGTACGACGACGCGGGCCACCAGCCGCACAGCTACTGGTTCGACCGCTACCCGGCCGGGCGCGAGGCCACCATCTACGTGGGCGCGATCGACATGAAGTTCACCAACGACACCCCGTACGGCGCGGTCATGCAGTCGTGGGTGTCGGGCGGGCGCGTGCACGTCGCGATCTGGTCCACGAAGTACTACACGGTGAAGCCCGGGACGGGCGACAAGCGCAACATCGTGCAGGCCACCCCGGTGCACAGCTCCGGCGCGTCGTGCGAGCCGTACCCGGGCGGCAGCGACGGCTTCACGATCACCGACTACCGCAAGGTGTACCTCGACGGCAAGCAGGTCAAGGACGAGTCGAAGACCTGGACGTACAAGCCGGACAACCCGGTGGTGTGCGACCAGCCGAAGGCCGACCGGGACCAGGACCGCCAGCCCAAGGACGACCAGGGCGACGGCGGCGGCGGGAGCACGGACGACAGCGACAGCAAGGCCAAGGAGGACTGATGCTCGGACGCTCGGAACGCGAGTCCCCGGCGCACGCCGCGCAGGCGGCGCACGACGCGGGATGGTCGGGGGTCGCCGCCGGCTCGGCGGTGGTCGCGGCCGTGGCGGACGAGTCGCTCGAGCTGCTCGACCTCGGCACGACGTCCGACACGCTCGCCACGGTGGCGACGATCGACGACCTCGCCGCGGTGGTGCACCTGGGCCACCCGGAGCAGCCGTCGCCGGCGCTCGAGGAGGCGATCCTCGCGGGCGACCCGTCGCTCATCGTCACGGCGGCGGTCGCCGTCGCGCCGCAGTGGGTGTGGGTGGCCCCGGCGGGCGCGTCGGGCGGCCAGGTCGTCATCGACGAGGCCGGGATGCGCGACTGCCAGGACCTGCTGCGTGGCATGGGCGTGAGCCCCCGCCTGGTGCCCACGCGGACGTCGGTCGACGAGCGGGTCGCGCTCGCCGGGGCGTCGGGCTCGATCGTCGTCGAGCGGTCGCGGGTGCCCGCCGGCTGGGCCGAGGTGCCCGGCAGCGAGCGGCTCGCCGGCCGCCTGCCGGTCTGGTACGGGCTGCTGGAGGCGCGCGCCGCGTGGCCGCGGTTCGACGAGCCCGCCCAGGTGTGGCTCGCCGTCGGGCCGTCGGACGACCACCGCGGGTCGCTGCAGCACACGCTGGCCGTGCTGTCGGCCGCGGGCGTGGACCTGCAGCACCTGCGCAGCCACGTGTCCGCCCGCGGGCCCCACGTGTTCTTCACCTCGTTCCGCTGCCCGTCCGTCGACGTCCTGGACGGCCTCGTCGCCGAGCTGGACGGCCGCGGCGTCGCGCACCGTACGCTCGCGGTGCTGCCGGGCGAGGGCTTCGTGCCGGGGCCCGTCCCGCTGGACCCGCGCTGGGTCGAGGGCGGGCAGGCCGGGGCATGAGGGTCGCGTACCTGGGCCCGGAGGGCACGTTCACCCACGAGGCGGCGCGCCGCTGGGCCGGGGGCGCGGGCTCTGCGGCACGGGACCAGGCCGAGGACGTGGCCCTCGAGCCCCTCGCGACGGTGCGCGCGGTGCACGACGCCGTCGCGTCGGGGGCCGCGGACCGCGGGGTCGTCGCGATCGAGAGCTCGGTCGAGGGGTACGTCGTGCCGTCGCTCGACGCTCTGGTGGGCAGCCCCGACGTCGTGGCCGTCGACGAGGTGGTGCTGGACGTCTCGTTCGACGCGTTCGTCCGGCCCGGGCACGCCGACGGCGCCGGCCTGCGCGAGGCGACCGCGCACCCGCACGGCCTGGCGCAGTGCACGCGGTTCGTCACCGAGCGGGGCCTGCTGCCCGTGCCGGCGTCGTCCAACGCGGCCGCCTGCCGCGACCTCGCCGACCATCAGGTCGCCTTCGGCCCGCGGCTGTGCGGGGAGCTGTACGGGCTGGAGACCCTCGCCACGGGGGTGGAGGACTTCGGCGGCGCGCGGACCCGCTTCCTCGTGCTGTGCCGGCGCGACGACGCGCCCGCCGCGTGGGCCCCGGTGCGCGCGGAGGGTGGTGAGGCCGCCGGTGGCGCATGGCGCACGATGCTCGCGATGACGCCGGTCGTGACGGGGCCGGGCGTGCTCGCGCGCGTCACGGGCGAGTTCGCGGCGCGCGGCGTCAACATGACGAGCCTCGTCGAGCGCCCGCTGAAGGTGCGTGAGAGCCAGTACGTGTTCGTCGTGACGCTCGACGGCGCCCCGTGGGAGCCGCGCGTGCGCGACCTGCTCGAGGCGCTCCTCGGCGCGGGCGACTCGCTCAAGGTGCTCGGGGCGTTCCCGGTGTCGCCGGGCGGGCCCGGGCTGGACGGCGTCCTGCCCGACCACGTGCCGACGGGCAGCGTGCTGCAGCAGGACGCGGACGAGACGCTCGCCCGGGGCCTGCTGTGGTGACCCGCGGCCCCGTCGGCACGGTCGCGGTGGTGGGCCTGGGGCTCGTCGGCGGGTCGCTGACCCGGCTGCTCGCCGCGCGCGGCGTCGACGTCGTCGCGACCGACGTCGACCCTGGTACCCGTGCGGACGCCCGGGCGGTGGGTCTGCGCGTCGCGGACGACCTCGCGGACCTCTGCGCGGCCGGCCCGGACCTGGTGGTGCTGGCCGTGCCGCTGCGGGCCGTCCGCGCGGCGGCGGCGGAGCTGGCGCCGCTGCTGGCCGGCGGCGACGCGACGCTCACGGACGTCGGCAGCGTCAAGGGCCCGGTGCGCGCCGCGGTGCGGGCGGCGGGCCTGGGCGACCGGTACGTGGGCGCCCACCCGATGGCCGGCACCGAGCAGAGCGGGTTCGCCGCGTCGGACGCCGGTCTGCTCGACGGCGCGCCCTGGGCGGTCACCGTGGCCGAGCCGGGCGCCGCCGCGGCGCACGAGCCGGCGCGCCTGGAGCAGGTGCTGCGCCTGGTGACGGGGCCGCTGGGCGGCACCGCGGCGGTCGTCACCGACGACCGGCACGACGAGGCGGCCGCCCTGATCAGCCACGTGCCGCACGTGCTGGCCACCCAGCTCCTCAACGCCGTGGCGGGCGCCCCCGTGCGCGACCTGGCGCTCGGCCTCGCGGCGGGCAGCTTCCGGGACGGCACGCGGGTCGCGCTCACCGACCCCGGCCGCACCGAGGCGATGGTCACCGAGAACGCCGCGTGGGTCGCGCCCGCGCTGCGCAAGGCGGTGCGCGACCTCGAGGTCGTGATCGGGGCGCTGGAGACGAACGGGTCGCTGCACGACGTCTTCCATGCCGCCGACGACGTCCGCGAGCTCCGCGCGGGCCGTGAGCGGCGCAACGGCGCCGAGGAGCGCGTGCCGCTGACCGGCGGCTGGACGCCCGCCGCGGTGGACGACCTCGTCTCGCGCTGCACGACCGGAACCGTCGTGGTGGGCGTCGACGACGACGCGGTCCGGGTGCGCGCGCCGCGCTGACGCGGGTCGACGTCGGGTCCTGCGTGGCTCAGTCGTCCTCGGGCCGGCCGCGCCGCGCCCGCCGCGGCGGGATCGGCTTCACGGCCTCGACGTCGGCTGCGGCGACGGAGACCTCCGCCAGGCCGGGGGACCGGTCGGGGAGCACACGCACGCCGTCGGGCCCGGCGGCCGTGAGAATCCCCACGACGTCGGCCCACCGGGCGCCGCTCTCGGCGGCCTCCGTGGCCGACAGCCGTCGCCGCACGACGACGCGGGTGCCCGCGGGCAGGCGGCGCCACGCGGACGGGGGTCCGGGGGGCGGTACGGCTGGTGGGACGGCTGACGGCGGAGGCACCACGTCAGCGATACTAGAGTTGGTCCGGCGCCCGGCTCTCCGGCGCGCGCCCTCGTCACCTGGAAGGTAGCCCGCAGTGACCTACGTGATCGCTCAGCCGTGCGTCGACGTCAAGGACAAGGCGTGCATCGAGGAGTGTCCCGTGGACTGCATCTACGAGGGCTCGCGGTCGCTCTACATCCACCCGGACGAGTGCGTGGACTGCGGTGCATGCGAGCCGGTGTGCCCGGTCGAGGCCATCTACTACGAGGACGACGTCCCCGAGCAGTGGAAGGACTACTACCGCGCCAACGTCGAGTTCTTCGACGACCTGGGCTCCCCGGGCGGCGCCGCGAAGATGGGGCTCATCGAGAAGGACGACCCCATGATCTCCGCCCTGCCGCCCCAGGCCTGATGGGCTTCGCGGACCTCAGCGACCTGCCCTACCCCTGGGACACGCTGGGGGACGTGCGGGCCACGGCCCACGCCCACCCCGGCGGCGTGGTCGACCTGTCGATCGGCACGCCCGTCGACCCGACGCCCGCCGTCGTGCGCGACGCGCTGGCCGCGGCGTCGGACGCCCACGGCTACCCGCTGACGCACGGCACGCCCGCGCTGCGCGCGGCCGTCGCGGACTGGTTCGCCCGGCGCCGCGGCGTCCCCGACCTCGACCCGGCGGCCGTGCTGCCCACGGTGGGCTCCAAGGAGCTCGTCGGGCTGCTCCCGTCGCTGCTGCGGCTGGGGCCGGGCGACGTCGTGGTGCACCCGGCGGTCGCGTACCCGACCTACGACGTCGGGGCGCGCCTGGCGGGCGCGACGCCGCTGGCCACGGACGACGTCGACGACTGGGCCGGGCGCGACGACGTGCGCCTGGTGTGGGTCAACTCGCCCGGCAACCCGACCGGCGAGGTCGCCGACGTCGCGCACCTGCGCCGCGTGGTGGAGGCCGCGCGCGCGACCGGCGCCGTCGTCGTGGGCGACGAGTGCTACGCCGAGCTGCCGTGGGCGGACGCCTGGGTGGGCGAGGGCGGGGTCTCCCGCGTGCCGAGCCTGCTCGACCCGCGGGTCACCGGCGGCAGCCACGACGGCCTGCTCGTGGCGTACTCGCTGTCGAAGCAGTCCAACGTGGCCGGGTACCGCGCCGCGTTCGTGGCCGGCGACCCGGCCCTGGTCGAGGGTCTGCTGGCCACGCGCAAGCACCTCGGCATGATCGTGCCGGCACCGGTCCAGGCGGCGATGACCGCGGCGCTCGGCGACGACGTGCACGTGGCCGCGCAGCGCGAGGTCTACCGCCGCCGCCGCGCGGCCCTGCTGGGCGCGCTCGAGGCCGCCGGGTTCGTCGTCGACGGGTCCGAGGCCGGCCTCTACCTGTGGGCGCGCCCCGCGGGGGAGCCCGGCGGCGCGACGTCGGGGGCGGCGGACCCGGTGCCGGCCGGCGCGACGTCGCGGGAGCTCGCGGCCTGGTTCGCCCGCCGCGGCATCCTCGTCGGGCCCGGGGAGTTCTACGGGACGGCGGGGGAGCGGCACGTGCGCGTCGCGCTGACCGCGCCCGACGACTCCGTGGCAGAGGCTGTGTCCCGCATCACATCCGCGTGACCGCCCGGATGGCAGGGGATGAGCAGGGGATTGGAACACCTTGGTGTTGAGGGGTAGGTTCGACCGCAGGCCGCGGTCACCCTGGAGGACACACGCGGCCGGCGTACCTCGGGTCGCCCCCGTCCCCGAGTCACGAGTCACGCGCTCTCCGTCCCCGTCGCCGGGTGCCGGTGGGCCCGTCACGGAAGGAAGACATGACGTCCACCACGCCTGCCGCAGGCACCACGGGAGACACCGCCACGGTTGAGCTCGTCGTCGACGGCACCGCCCGGCAGCTGCCCGTCGTCCCGGCCACGGAGGGCAACGACGGCATCGTCGTGTCGTCCCTGCTCAAGGACACCGGCCTGGTCACCGTCGACCCGGGCTTCACCAACACCGCGTCGTGCGAGTCGGCCATCACGTACATCGACGGCGACCAGGGCATCCTGCGCTACCGCGGGTACCCGATCGAGCAGCTCGCCGACTCGTCCACCTTCCTCGAGGTGGCCTACCTGCTGATCCACGGCGAGCTGCCCTCGGCGACGGAGCTGTCGGCGTTCGAGGAGCGGGTCAACCGCCACACGCTCGTGCCCGAGGGCTTCCGCGCGTTCCTCTCGTCGTTCCCGCGCGGCGGACACCCGATGTCGATCCTCGCGTCGGCCGTCAACGCGCTCCCGACGTACTACCCGGAGTCGCTCGACCCGCACGACCCCGAGGCCGTCGAGCTCGCCACCGTGCTGATCCTCGCGAAGATCCGCACCATCACCTCGTACCTGCACCGTGCGACGCGCGACGAGCCGCTCATGTACCCGGACTACGCCCGCGGCTACGTGGACGACTTCCTGCGCATGACGTTCTCGCGGCCGTACGAGCAGTGGGAGTCCGACCCGGTGCTCGTGTCCGCCATGGACAAGCTGCTCATCCTGCACGCCGACCACGAGCAGAACTGCTCCACGTCCACCGTGCGCATCGTCGGCTCGTCGAACGCGACGCTCTACGCGTCCGTCGCCGCCGGCATCAACGCCCTCTCCGGCCCGTCGCACGGCGGCGCCAACGAGGCCGTGCTCACGATGCTCGAGAGCATCCGCAGCGGCGACGACTCCGTCGAGACCTTCATGAAGAAGGTCAAGAACAAGGAGGACGGCGTCCGGCTCATGGGCTTCGGGCACCGCGTCTACAAGAGCTACGACCCGCGCGCCGCGATCGTCAAGAAGCACGCCGACGCCGTGCTCGGCCAGCTCGGCGCCAAGGACGAGCTCCTCGACATCGCCCGCGGGCTCGAGGAGATCGCCCTGTCCGACGACTACTTCGTGCAGCGCAAGCTGTACCCGAACGTCGACTTCTACACCGGCCTCATCTACAAGGCCATGGGCTTCTCGCCGGCCATGTTCACGCCGCTGTTCGCGCTGGGCCGCATGCCGGGCTGGATCGCCCAGTGGCGCGAGATGATGCACGACCCGCAGACCAAGATCGGCCGCCCGCGGCAGGTCTACACGGGTCCCACCGAGCGCGACTACGTGGGGCTCGAGCAGCGCTGATCGCCTTCCTTGGGACCGTCGCGTCCCGGTAGTGCCCGCCGAGGGAGCGGGATCTCGTGTCGCGAGGCGTCCATCCGATCGCTCGCACCTCGCGACCTCCCGCCAGGCCCATCCAGCCTCGCGACACGAGATCCCGCTCCCTCGGCTCGTTCGTCCTGCGGCCTTTCGCTCCGCGGCCTTGGTGCAGGAACCGTGTCCGCCCGCGAGGTGGACTGCGGGGAACCGTGTCAGCCGGCGGGGAGGACGACGACGACCGCGCCCGCGGGCGGGTGTGCGGCGCCCGGGGCTGTCTCCCACTCGCCGGTCTCGCGGCTCCAGGCCTGCCGGCCGGCGCGGACCTCCTCGGCGCCGGTGGACGACGCCGTCGCGACCGCCCAGTGCGCGACGGCCCACGTCGAGAGCTTCTGCTTCAGCGGCAGGCCGGCCGTGTCGATGCGCACCGTGGTGCCGTCGTCGCCCGCCCGCACGGCGTCGGTGGGCAGGCCGAGGTCGCGCGCCGCGAGCTCGGTCAGGGTGGCCACGGCGGCGTCGCCGGTGGGGGCGTCGGTCTCGGCGACGGGCGGGAGCGTGCACGTGACGGCGCCGGGGGAGTGCCCGGTGAGCGCGGACGCCCAGGCGCGCGACCGGGTCTCGTGCTGGGCGTACGCCTCCGGGAACCCGGAGCGTTGCACGGCCTGGGCGGCGTCGGTGACCTCCATGTCCTGGTAGCCCCGGACCTCGACGAGGCCGTCGAAGAAGGCGCCGGTCGAGTACACGGGGTCCATGATCTCCTCGGGCGTGCCCCAGCCCTGCGACGGGCGCTGCTGGAACAGGCCGAGCGAGTCCCGGTCGCCGTAGTCGATGTTCACCAGGCGCGACTCCTGCAGCGCGGTCGCCAGCGCGATCGTCGCGGCCCGTCCGGGCAGGCCCCGCTGCACGGACGTGCCGACCACCAGCGCGGCGTTCTGGGCCTGCACGGGCGTGAGGTACCAGGACGTGCCGTCCAGCGCGGCGGCGCAGCGCTCGGGCTCCGGCGGGCTCGTGCGGTCCAGGAACCACACGACGCCCGCGATCGCGCCGACCCCGACCACGAGGACGGCGCCGACGGCCGCGGCGATCCCGGCCGTGCGCCGCCTTCGACGTCGGGCCCGGCTCACCGTCAGTTCGCGTGCAGCGCGGCGTTGAGCTCGATGCCGACCCCACCGCGCTCGAGCACCTCGACGGTGCCGGTGCGGGAGTTGCGGCGGAAGAGCAGGTTGTCGCGGCCGGCCAGGTCGCGGGCCTTGACGACGAGCGGGTCGCCGTCGGCGCCCATCTCGCCGAGCACGGTGACCTTGGTGCCGGCGGTCAGGTAGAGGCCGGCCTCGACCACGCAGTCGTCGCCCAGCGGGATGCCGAGGCCGGCGTTGGCGCCCAGCAGGGACCGCTCGCCCACGCGGATGACCTCCTTGCCGCCCCCGGACAGCGTGCCCATGATCGACGCGCCGCCGCCGACGTCGGACCCGTCGCCCACGACGACCCCCGCCGAGATGCGGCCCTCGACCATCGACGCGCCGAGCGTGCCGGCGTTGAAGTTCACGAAGCCCTCGTGCATGACCGTGGTTCCGGCGGCGAGGTGCGCGCCCAGGCGCACGCGGTCGGCGTCGGCGATCCGCACGCCCGCGGGGACGACGTAGTCGACCATGCGGGGGAACTTGTCGACGCCGAACACGGTGACGGCGCGGCCGGTGTCGGCGCGCAGGCGCAGGCGGGTGGCCTCGAAGCCCTCGACGGCGCACGGGCCGTGCGACGTCCACACCACGTTGGTCAGCACGCCGAACAGCCCGTCCAGGTTCACGCCGTGCGGCTCGACCAGCCGGTGCGAGAGCAGGTGCAGGCGCAGGTACGCGTCGGCGGTGTCCGTCGGCGCGACGTCGAGGTCGATCACCGTGCGCACGACGACGACGTCCACGCGGCGCGCGTCGTCCCGCTCGGTGAGGGCGTCGAGCTCGGCCGGGATGTCGACGTCCGACTCCGGCGGCGCGCCCAGCACGGGGGCGGGGTACCAGACGTCGAGCGTGGTGCCGTCGTCGGCGACCGTGGCGAGACCGAGGCCCCAGGCGGGGCGGGAGGAGGCAGGCGTCGTCATGCGGCCAGCGTAGTCGGCGCGTCTGCCACGATGGTGCGCGTGACCACGGACCGCACAGCGCCTTCGCCCGACCCCCACCTGGACCTGCACGCCGCCTCCCGGATCGACACACTCCTGGACACCCTGCTCGACCCGGCGACGATCGCGTCGTCCGACCTCGTCGACCTGCTGGCCGCGGTGTGCGACGTGCCGTCGGTCTCGGGCGACGAGGCCGCGCTCGCCGACGCCGTGGAGCGCGTGCTGCGCGCCCAGCCGCACCTGGAGGTGCTGCGCGACGGCGACGCGCTCGTGGCGCGCACGACCCTCGGCCGCGACCGGCGCGTGATCATCGCCGGCCACCTCGACACCGTGCCGCTCACCGAGCCCGCCAACCTCCCGACCCGGCGGGAGACCGCGGCGGACGGCACCGTGGAGCTGTGGGGCCGCGGCACGGTGGACATGAAGGGCGGCGTGGCGATCGCCCTCGCCCTCGCCGTGGAGCTCGGGCGCCCGGGCGCGGAGCCCGCGCACGACGTCACCTACGTCTTCTACGACCACGAGGAGGTCGAGGCGTCCCTCAGCGGGCTGGGCCGCCTGGTGCGCAACCACCCGGAGGCGCTCGCGGGGGACTTCGCGATCCTCGGGGAGTCCAGCAACAACGGCATCGAGGGCGGCTGCAACGGCACGCTGCGCGTCGAGGTCCGCACCCACGGCGTCGCCGCGCACTCGGCCCGTGCCTGGGCGGGAGTCAACGCGATCCACGCGGCGGCCCCGGTGCTCGCCCGCCTGGCCGCGTACGAGGCGCGGGAGGTCGAGGTGGACGGCCTGGTGTACCGGGAGAGCCTGGGCGCGGTCGGCATCCGCGGCGGCATCGCGGGCAACGTCGTGCCCGACGCCTGCACCGTCACCGTCAACTACCGCTTCGCGCCGTCCCTGGACGTCGCGGGGGCGGAGGCGCACGTGCGCGAGCTGTTCGAGGGGTTCGAGGTCGTCGTCACCGACGCCGCGCCGGGCGCCCGACCGGGCCTCGACGACCCGCTGGTGGCCGACTTCGCGGCCGCGGTCCAGGCCGCCACGGGTACCGAGCCGAAGCCCAAGTACGGCTGGACGGACGTGGCGCGGTTCGCCGAGCTGGGCATCCCCGCGGTGAACTTCGGTCCCGGCGACCCGGTGCTGGCGCACAAGGACGACGAGCGGCTGCCCGTCGCGCGCCTCGCGGTCGGCCGCGACGCCCTGCGCGCGTGGCTGCTGGGCGCCTAGGCTCGGGGACATGACGCGAGCGACCAACCATCCTGGCCCGGGCACCGGCCGCGGCGACGACGGCGTGCCCCAGAAGGGCAGCGGCTACCGCAAGGGGCCCGTGCTCCTGCGCGGGAAGGAGATCCCCGCCCAGACCACCGACCAGCGGCTCCTGTCCGGCGGGGGAGACTCCGACTGGGTGCACTCCGACCCGTGGCGCGTGATGCGGATCCAGTCGGAGTTCGTCGAGGGCTTCGGCGCGCTCGCCGAGGTGGGCCCGGCCGTGTCGGTCTTCGGCTCGGCGCGCACGTCTCCCGACCACCCGGACTATGCGCAGGCCGTCGAGGTCGGCCGCCTCCTCGCGGAGGCCGGGTACGCCGTCATGACGGGCGGCGGCCCCGGCATCATGGAGGCCGCGAACGCCGGCGCGCACAAGGCGGGCGGCACGTCCATCGGCCTCGGCATCGAGCTGCCGTTCGAGCAGGGCATGAACGAGCACGTCAACCTCGGCGTGAACTTCCGGTACTTCTTCGCCCGCAAGACGATGTTCGTCAAGTACGCGCAGGGATTCATCGTGCTGCCGGGCGGGTTCGGCACCTTCGACGAGCTGTTCGAGGCGCTCACCCTCGTCCAGACGCACAAGGTCACCGAGTTCCCCATCGTGCTCGTCGGCTCCGACTACTGGGGCGGCCTCCTCGACTGGCTGCGCACCGCCGTCGCCGACCGCGGCATGATCGGCGCACACGACATCGACCTCATGCACCTGACGGACTCGCCCGCCGAGGCCGTCCAGTACGTCGTCGAGCGCGGGCACGTGCTCGCGGCGCGCGCCACCGCCGACGGCTCGTGACGGACCTGGCCCCGCCGCCCGCGGGGACGCCGCTGGTGCTGCGCGGGCGCGAGGTCGGCCGCGGGTCCGACGGCGCGCTGCGGCCGGTGGTGATGGCGATCGTCAACCGCACCACCGACTCGTTCTACGCCCCCGCCCGCCAGCCGGACGAGGGCGCGGCGCTCGCGGCCGCCCACCAGGCCTGGGAGGACGGCGCGCAGATCCTCGACGTCGGTGGCGTGCGAGCCGGCGTCGGCCCCGAGGTCGACGAGGCGGAGGAGATCGACCGCGTCGTCCCGTTCGTCGCGCGGCTGCGCGAGCAGGTCCCGGACCTGCTCGTGTCGGTCGACACGTGGCGGGCCGGCGTCGCCCGCGAGGTGGTCGCGGCGGGCGCGGACCTGGTCAACGACACCTGGGCGGGCCATGACCCCGAGCTCGTCGAGGTGGCGGGTGCGGCGGGCGTCGGCGTCGTCTGCTCGCACACGGGCGGGGCCGTGCCGCGCACCGACCCGTACCGCGTCGAGTACCCGCCGACGCCGGGCGCGGGCGGCGACCCGCGCGACGGCGTCCTCGACGACGCGGTCGCGACGCTGCGCGCGGCGGCCGCGCGCGCGGTGGCGTGCGGCGTCCCGGCCCGCTCCGTCCTGGTGGACCCGACGCACGACTTCGGGAAGAACACCTGGCACTCGCTGCACCTGCTGCGCCGCACGGAGGTGCTCGCCGGGCTGGGCTACCCGCTGCTCATGGCCCTCAGCCGCAAGGACTTCGTGGGGGAGACGCTGGGGCTCGGCCCCGACGACCGCCTCGAGGGCACCCTGGCGGCCACGGCGCTCGCGGCGTGGATGGGGGCGACCGTCTTCCGCGCGCACGACGTCGTCGCGACCCGGCGGGTGCTCGACCTGGTCGCGGTCGTGCGCGACGAGGCGCCCCCGCACGCCGTGCTGCGTGGCCTGGCCTGACGGCGGCGGGTCTCGCCAGTCGATCCGAGGCGTCCGGGGTGTGGAAGTCGGGGGCAGGTTCTGAACTAGAATGGTGGGGCGCGCCTCGGCCCGCTCCCGCCGACCGGCGGACAGCGGGCAGGGGTCAGGCCGAGGAACCGGACAACGGAATGGAGAGCCACAGATGGCTGCGATGAAGCCGCGGACGGGCGACGGGCCGCTGGAGGTCACCAAGGAAGGACGCGGCATCGTCATGCGGGTCCCGCTCGAGGGTGGCGGCCGTCTGGTCGTGGAGCTGAACGCCACCGAGGCGACTGAGCTGGGCGAGGCGCTCCAGGCCGTCGTCTCCTGACGGCGAGGACGCGACAGACGCGGCGAGCGCGGGGCGGACGCCCCGCGCTCGTTTCTTTTGCCCTCCCTCGGAGCCGTCCTCCGTCGGCGTCTCGCGGGCGGTGCTCAGCGCCGCACGGCGAGCAGCAGCCCGTCGCCGGAGGGCGCGAGCGCCGAGAGCACCCGGTCGTCGGCGCGCAGGGAGCGGCCGACGTCGCGCACCACGGTGGTGACCTCGTCGCGGCGCGCCGGGTCGGGCACGCGGCCGCCGTGCAGGGCGCCGTCGACGGCGAGCACACCGCCCGGGCGCAGCAGCCGCAGCCCCGCCTCGACGTACTCCGGGTAGGCGTGCGGGTCGGCCCCGACGAGCACCAGGTCGTACGCACCGTCGGTGAGGCGCGGCAGCACGTCCGCGGGGCGGCCGGGGATGGTCCGCGTGCGGGCCGGGCGGATCCCGGCCTCGGCGAACGCCCGCTTCGCGGCCCGCTGGTGCTCGAGCTCCGCGTCGATCGTCGTGAGGACGCCGTCGGCGGGCATGCCGCGCAGCAGCCAGAGCGCGGCGACCCCCGTGCCCGTGCCGACCTCGACCACGGCCCGCGCGCCCAGCGACGCGGCCATCACCTGGAGGAGCGCGCCGGTGCCCGGGGAGGCGGCGTGGCAGCCCAGCTCCGCGGCGCGCTCGCGGGCACGCAGCAGCACCTCGTCCTCGGGGACGAAGGACTCGCTGTAGGCCCAGGCGGCGGTGCGTCCGCTGCGGGCGTCGACGTCGGTGCTGATGGCGGGTCCTCCACGGCGCGGTCGCCGGCGGGGCGGCCGGCGCGGGTGATGCTGCGGTGATCGTACGCGGGAACGTCGCGGCGTGCCCGGACGTTGCCGTGGGACGATGGTGATGATGACGACCGACCCCGCTCCCGTGCAGGACGTGCCCGAGGCCCCCGCCGAGGCGGGCTTCGGCGTGCCCGAGGACGCCGCCTGGACGCCCCCCACGTGGGACGAGATCGTGCGCGAGCACTCGGCGCGCGTCTACCGGCTCGCGTACCGGCTGAGCGGCAACCGGCAGGACGCCGAGGACCTGACCCAGGAGACGTTCCTGCGCGTCTTCCGCTCCCTGTCCAGCTACACGCCGGGGACGTTCGAGGGCTGGCTGCACCGCATCACGACCAACCTCTTCCTCGACCAGGTGCGGCGCAAGAAGCGCATCCGCATGGAGGCGATGGGAGACGACGCCGCCCGCGTGGCCGCGCCGGAGGACCACGGTCGCCCCGAGCGCGGCTTCGAGCACGCGAACCTGGACCACGACGTGCAGGCGGCCCTCGACGCGCTGCGCCCCGAGTACCGCGCCGCCGTCGTGCTGTGCGACATCGAGGGCCTCAGCTACGAGGAGATCGCGGTCACGCTGGGCATCAAGCTCGGCACGGTCCGCTCCCGCATCCACCGGGCCCGCGCGCAGCTCCGTGACGCGCTGGAGCACCGTCGCGCGGAGGTGACGGCGCGGGACGCGAGCGGCGGGGTGCCGTCGTGACGGGCTACGCCGGGGGCGGCCACCTCGGACCGTGGGTGAGCGACGTCGCCGACGGCCAGCTCGACGCCGCGTCGACGGAGCGGGCGCTGGTGCACGTCGCGGGCTGCGAGCGCTGCGCCGCGGAGCTCGACGCCGCCCGGGCGGCGCGCCGGGCCCTCGCCGGGGCCCGTGACGTGGCGCCCGACCCGGAGCTCACGGACCGCCTCCTCGCACTGTCGGCCTCGATCCCGTCGACGGCGGGGGACCCGTTGCGCGACCGGGGCGACGTCGTCGGCTGGGAGCGCCCCGCCGCGTGGGCCCCGACGCTCTCCGGGCAGCTCGGCGCGCGGCGCCGGCACCGCACGCGCCGCTTCGTCGCCGTCGGCGCGGGCGGGGTGGGCGTGCTCGGGGTGGCGCTCTTCGTGCTGGGCCAGGCCCCGGTGGTCAGCCCCGACCCGTCGCGGGCCGCGGCCCTCACCCTCCTGGCGGGCGCGGAGCCGGTCGGCGCCTCCGACGCGGCGGCCGCGCGCGCGAGCACCGCGGAGTCGATCGCGTGGCTGTCCGAGCACGGCTGGGCCGCCCCCGCGGCGCTGCCCGTCGGCTACGCGATCACCGCGCTGCGCACCGACGGCTGCACCGCGACCGACGGGTCGTCCACCGGGTCGGTGGAGCTGGACGTGTCCGGGCCGGACGGCAACGCCGTCGTGTGCCTGCGCCAGGGGCGGCTCGCGGACCTGGGGCCCGCCGTCGACGGCGCGGGCGTCGCCGGGTCGGGGGGCCTCGAGGTCCACGACCACGACGTGCGCGTGCTCTCCAGCGAGCCGTGGCACGTCGCCTGGCAGTCGGGCGACACGGCGCTCGACGTCGTCGCCGACCTTCCCGCGGACGCGCTCGCCGAGCTCGTCGCCGCGTTCCCGGGCACCACCGCGGGCGACGACGCCGGCGTGCTGCACGAGATCACCCGCGGCTGGACCACCATGACAGGAGCCCTCTGGCGCCGATGACCGCACCGTCCCGCCCTGACGACGACGACCTGTTCGCCCCGCCCGAGCCGCCGGCGCGCGCCCCGGAGCCCGAGCCGCCGGTCGTGCCGGTCGTCCGCGCGCTCCCCGCCTCGCCGTTCCCGCCGACGCTGTCCCCGACGCCGTCGGACGCGGCGCACGCCCCGGCCGCGGACCACGCCGGCGCCGCGGAGGACCACAGCGCCCCCGCCGCGGACCATGTCGCGCCGACGGGCCACGCCCCGGCTGGACCGGCGACGCGCCGACGCCGGCCGGGCACGGCCGCCGTCGTGGCCCTCGCCCTGGTGGCGGGCGCGGTGGGCGGCTTCGTCGGGGGGCGGGTCTCCGACGCGCTCGACGACGGGCGCCCCACCGACGCGGCGCTGCCGACCTCCGGCACGGGTGGCGCGGCGACGGGCGCCTCCGCCGGGGCGGCGCGGCCCGACGGCTCGGTCGCCGCGCTCGCCGCGCACGTGCTCCCGAGCGTCGTGTCGATCCAGGTGACGGGCGCGGACGGCGTGTCGACGGGCTCGGGGTTCGTGCTGCGCGAGGACGGCTACATCCTCACGAACAACCACGTCGTGGCCCCGGCGGACGGCAAGGGATCGGCCCGCGTGACGTTCTCGGACGGGCGGGAGCGCGACGCGAAGGTCGTGGGGCGCACCGCGGACTACGACCTCGCCGTCATCAAGGTGGACGAGGACGGGCTGGAGCCCCTCGTCCTCGGCGACTCGGACGAGGTGGTCGTCGGCGACCCGGTGCTCGCCGTGGGTGCGCCGCTGGGCCTGGACTCGACCGTCACGACAGGGATCGTCAGCGCGCTGCACCGGCCGGTGCAGGCGGGCGACGAGACCGGGGGAGCGACCGCCGCGTTCATCGACGCCATCCAGACCGACGCCGCGATCAACCCGGGGAACTCCGGGGGGCCGCTGATCGACGCCGACGGCGAGGTGGTGGGGATCAACTCCGCGATCGCGCAGCCGCCGGGTGCGCTGGCCGCCACGGGCAACATCGGCCTCGGCTTCGCGATCCCGTCGTCGCAGGCGCGCCACACGGCGGAGCAGCTCATCGAGTCCGGGCACGCCACCTACCCGGTGATCGGGGCCCTGCTCGACACGTCGTACTCGGGCGAGGGGGTCAAGGTCTCCGACGGCTCCCAGCAGGGGCAGGCGGCGGTGACCCCCGATGGCCCCGCCGACCGGGCCGGCATCCGGCCGGGCGACGTGATCCTCTCGGTCGACGGCAGGCCCGTGACCATGAGCGACGCGCTCATCGTGGCCATCCGCGCGCGCCAGCCCGGCGACGCGGTGACGCTGCGCGTGCGCACGAACGGGCAGGAGCGCGAGGTGCGCGTCGTGCTGCAGGAGAGGGAGTCCGAATGACGTCCGTGCCCAGTTTCCGTCGCGGCGTCCGCGCCGCCTCCCGCGGGCGCTAGGCTGCTCCCGTGTTCGACATCAACGGCGGTGAGTTCCTCATCATCGTGGTGCTCGCCGTCCTGCTGATCGGACCCGAGCGCCTCCCCGGGTACGCCTCCCAGCTCGCGTCGCTCGTGAAGCGCGGCCGGCGCATGCTCCGGGACGCCAAGGAGCGGGTGGACACCGAGCTCGGCCCCGAGTTCCAGGACGTGGACTGGTCCAAGCTCGACCCCCGCCAGTACGACCCGCGCCGCATCGTGCGCGAGGCGCTGGCGGACGACGACGACGACATCCCGGCGCGGGCGCCCGCGCCGGCTGCGACGGCCGCAGCGGCGGGCACCGCCGCAGCGGCGGGCACGGCCGGCGGGTCCGCGGGCGCCGCCGCCACGAGCACCTCGGAGCAGGCGGAGGTCACGGTGCCGGCCCCGTTCGACGACGAGGCCACGTAGCCGTCGCTCCGGCGGCCCTCCTCCTGGACCGGTTTTCGACGGGCCCGGGCGACCTGCCACAATGGACGCCATGCCCGACGTCGCCACCTCATCGTCCCCGCAGCGCGGAGCGTCCGCGCCGGGGCTGCCCCGCATCTTCTCCGGCATGCAGCCGACCGACGGGTCGTTGCACCTCGGGAACTACCTGGGCGCGCTGGCCCAGTGGGTGGCCCTCCAGGAGGGCCACGAGGCGTTGTACTGCGTCGTCGACCTGCACGCCCTGACGGTGAACCCGGACCCGGCGGCGCTGCGCGAGCGCACCCGCCGCACGGCCGCGCAGTACCTCGCGGGCGGCATCGACCCCGAACGGTCGATCCTGTTCGTGCAGTCGCACGTGGCCGAGCACGCGGAGCTGGCGTGGCTCCTGTCGTGCCAGACCGGTTTCGGCGAGGCCGGCCGGATGACGCAGTTCAAGGACAAGTCGGCCAAGCAGGGGTCCGAGGGCACCACCGTGGGCCTGTTCACGTACCCGGTGCTCATGGCCGCGGACATCCTCCTGTACGACACGGCGCTGGTGCCGGTCGGCGAGGACCAGCGCCAGCACCTCGAGCTCACCCGCGACCTCGCGGAGCGCCTGAACGCCCGCTTCGGCGAGGGCACCGCCGTCGTCCCCGAGGCGCACATCGTCAAGGCCGTGGCGAAGATCCAGGATCTGCAGGAGCCCACGGCCAAGATGAGCAAGTCGAACGCCGGCGGCAAGGGTGTCGTCTGGCTGCTGGAGGACCCGAAGAAGGCCGTCAAGGCGATCAAGTCCGCCGTCACGGACGCGGACGAGTCCTACGGCGTGCGCTACGACCCGGCCGCCAAGCCGGGCATCTCCAACCTGCTGACGATCTTCTCAGCCGTCACGGGGCGCGGCGTCGACGAGATCGCCGCCGAGTACGACGGCCGTGGCTACGGCTACCTCAAGGTGGACCTGGCCGACGCCGTCGTCGCCTTCCTCGAGCCGTTCCAGACGCGGGCCCAGACCTACCTCGCGGACCCGGCGCAGCTCGACAAGGTGCTGGCCGACGGCGCCGAGCGCGCGCGGGACATCGCGCGGCCGGTGCTCGACCGCGTCTACGACCGGTTCGGCCTGCTGCCGCGAGGCGCCCGGTGAACTTCCCTGACCGCGGGCCTGCCCAGGTGCGGATCGGCGTCGCCATCGCGGTGCCCGAGCCGTACGGCACGCAGCTCCAGGAGGCGCGCGCCCGGCTCGGCGACCCGCTGGCGAACTCCATCCCGCCGCACATCACGGTGATCGGCCCGACGGTGGTCGACGAGTCGCTGCTCGACGCCGTGGCGGAGCACCTGGAGAAGGTGGCGTCAGAGACGGCCCCGTTCCGCGTCCACCTGCGCGGGGCGGGCACGTTCCGCCCCGTCTCGCCGGTCGTGTTCGTGTCGCTCGCCGAGGGCATCGCGGAGTGCGAGCGGCTCGAGACCGCCGCGCGGTCGGGCGTGCTGGCCCAGGACCTGCGGTTCAACTACCACCCGCACGTCACCGTCGCGCACGAGGTCACCGAGGCCGACCTGGACCGCGCCTTCGTCGAGATGGCCGACTTCGACGGCGTCTTCGAGGTGGACCGCCTCTGGCAGTACGAGCACGGCGACGACGGTGTGTGGCGCCCGCAACGCTCGTTCCGGCTCGCGGGGGAGCACCCGGCTCCCTAGGGTCGCGGTTGTGAACGACCGACTCGTCCAGGCCAAGAGCCGGTCCGTCGTCGCGTACCAGTGGTTCAAGAGCCTCCGGCCCGTGCGGTCCTGGTACTGGTACGTCGACCGCCGCGGCGCCCTCCTGTGCGGCGGCATCGCCTACACGGCGATCTTCTCGCTCTTCGCCGCGCTGACCATCGGCTTCACCGTGTTCTCGCGGGTGCTGGACGGCCGGAAAGAGCTCCAGGAAGCCGTCTTCAGGCAGATCAACACGTGGCTGCCGGGACTCGTCGGCGAGGGTGACAAGTACGTCATCCAACCGTCGCAGCTGGTGCTGCCCAGTGTGATCACCTGGTACAGCGTGACGGCCACCGTGGTGTTCCTGTGGACGGCGATCGGGTTCATGCGGGCCCTGCGCATCTCCGTGCGGTCGATGTTCGACCAGCCGGTGGTGGGTGTCAGCCCCGTGCTGTCGAAGATCTGGGAGCTGCTGGGCTTCGTCATCCTCGGGGCGATGATCGTGGCCTCCGCCGCGGCGAGCATCCTGTCCCAGGCGGTGAGCCGGCGGGTCGAGGACCTGTTCGGCGGGTCGTTCGTCGTCGCCCAGGTCACGGCGCTGGGATCTGCCGCGGTCGGGGTGGCCCTCGACGCGCTGCTGGTCTACCTCATCGTGCGCGTCGTGGCCCGGGTGCGCCCGCGCCGCACGCGCGACTTCGTCCTCGGCTGCCTCGCGGCGGGCGTCGTGGCGGGAGTGCTGCGCTGGCTGGGCACGTCGGTCGTGGCCGCCGGCGCGGAGCGCAACGCCCTGCTCGCCGCGTTCGCCGGCCTCGTGACGGTCCTGGTGCTGGTGAACTTCGTCGCGCGGGTGCTGCTGCTGGTGTGCGCGTGGATCTACGACCCGCCCCGCCTGGACGAGATCGCGCGCGCGGAGGCGGAGGTCGCGGCGATGCGCGACGCGGCGGAGATCGAGCGCGTCGTCCGGCGCGGGCAGGGGTCCGGAAAGCCGTGGAGCCCCGTCGTACGCGGGGTACGACGGGGCTCCTACGCCATGCGGATGTCCAGCGTCCGCCGGGTGGGCCGGCGGGCGGGACGGGGCGTCAGAACGCGCGGGTGATCATCGCGCGCTTGACCTCCTGGATGGCCTTGGTGACCTCGATGCCGCGGGGGCAGGCCTCGGTGCAGTTGAAGGTCGTGCGGCAGCGCCACACGCCCTCCTTGTCGTTGAGGATCTCCAGGCGCTGGGTGGCGCCCTCGTCGCGGCTGTCGAAGATGAACCGGTGCGCGTTGACGATCGCGGCCGGGCCGAAGTACTGCCCGTCGGTCCAGAACACGGGGCACGACGACGTGCACGCGGCGCACAGGATGCACTTGGTGGTGTCGTCGAACCGCTCGCGGTCCTCGGCGGACTGCAGCCGCTCGCGGCTCGGCTCGTTCCCCGACGTGATGAGGAACGGCATGATCTCGCGGTAGGAGGCGAAGAACGGCTCCATGTCGACCACGAGGTCCTTGACCACGGGCAGGCCCTTGATGGGCTCCACGGTGATCGGCTTGTCCGGGTTGACGTCCTTGAGGAGCGTCTTGCAGGCGAGCCGGTTGCGGCCGTTGATCCGCATGGCGTCGGAGCCGCAGACCCCGTGAGCGCACGAACGGCGGAAGGTCAGCGACCCGTCCTGCTCCCACTTGATCTTGTGCAGCGCGTCGAGCACGCGGTCGGTGCCGTGCACCTGGACGACGAAGTCGTCCCAGGTCGACTCCTCGCCGTGCTCCGACTCGGGGTTGTACCGCCGGACGCGGAGCGTGACCTCGAAGCTGGGGACGGCGCCGGCCTTCGGCTCGGCCGACGGGGCAGCGGGGTTCTCGAGAACAGCAGTCATCAGTACTTCCGCTCCATGGGCTCGTACCGGGTCTGGATGACGGGCTTGGACCCCAGGACGACCTTGTAGTCCCCGAAGTCCTCGACGTGGTCGAAGTAGCCCGGGACGTGGCCGTCGCCGGCGTCGGGGGCCGACGTCGGGCGGCGGTACGCCATCGTGTGCAGCATGTAGTTCGCGTCGTCGCGGGCGGGGTAGTCCTCGCGGTAGTGCCCGCCGCGCGACTCCTTGCGGTTCAGGGCGGCGACGACGGTCACCTCGGCGATGTCCAGCAGGAAGCCGAGCTCGATCGCCTCGAGCAGGTCCGTGTTGAACAGCTTGCCCTTGTCCTGGACGGACACGTTCCGGTACCGCTTCTGCAGGTCGCGGATCGTGGCGAGCGCCTCGTTCAGCGAGTCGCCGGTGCGGAACACCTGGGCGTTCGCGTCCATGGTCTCCTGCAGCGCCTGGCGGACGTCGGCGACGCGCTCGCCCTCGGGGCGGTCGCGCATCTCGGCGAGCTGGGCCTCGACGCGGGCGGCCGGGGCCTCCGGCAGCTCCGCGTGCTGGGCGACCGTCTTGGCGTACGCGGCCGCGGAGCGGCCGGCGCGCTTGCCGAAGACGTTGATGTCGAGCAGCGAGTTGGTGCCCAGGCGGTTGGAGCCGTGCACGGACACGCACGCGACCTCGCCCGCGGCGTAGAGGCCCTTGACGACGTTGTGGCTGTCGCGGAGCACCTCGCCCAGGATGTTGGTCGGGACGCCGCCCATCGCGTAGTGCGCGGTGGGGTACACGGGCACGGGCTCGGTGTACGGCTCGATGCCGAGGTAGGTGCGCGCGAACTCGGTGATGTCCGGGAGCTTCGCGTCGATGTGCGCGGGCTCGAGGTGCGTCAGGTCGAGCAGGACGTAGTCCTTGTTCGGGCCGGCGCCGCGGCCCTCGCGCACCTCGTTGGCCATCGACCGGGCGACGATGTCGCGCGGCGCGAGGTCCTTGATGGTGGGGGCGTAGCGCTCCATGAAGCGTTCGCCGTCCGCATTGCGCAGGATGCCGCCCTCGCCGCGGGCCGCCTCCGACAGGAGGATGCCCAGGCCGGCCAGGCCTGTCGGGTGGAACTGGAAGAACTCCATGTCCTCCAGGGGCAGGCCGCGGCGGTACGCCAGCGCCATGCCGTCGCCCGTGAGGGTGTGGGCGTTGGAGGTGGTCTTGAAGATCTTGCCCGCGCCGCCGGTCGCGAAGATGATCGCCTTCGCCTGGAACACGTGGATCTCGCCGCTGGCCAGGTCGTAGGCGACGACGCCGGTCGCGTTGACCTCGGCCCCGTCTTCGATCTGCTCGGTGGTGAGGTCGTGGTCCGTCAGCAGGTCGAGGACGTAGAACTCGTTGAAGAACTCCACCTGCTGCTTCACGCAGTTCTGGTAGAGCGTCTGCAGGATCATGTGGCCGGTGCGGTCCGCGGCGTAGCAGGCGCGGCGCACCGCGGCCTGGCCGTGGTCGCGGGTGTGCCCGCCGAACCGGCGCTGGTCGATCCGGCCCTCGGGCGTGCGGTTGAAGGGCAGGCCCATCTTCTCCAGGTCGAGGACCGAGTCGATGGCCTCCTTCGCGAGGATCTCCGCCGCGTCCTGGTCGACCAGGTAGTCACCGCCCTTGACGGTGTCGAACGTGTGCCACTCCCAGTTGTCCTCCTCGACGTTCGCGAGGGCCGCGGCCATGCCGCCCTGGGCGGCGCCGGTGTGGGAGCGGGTGGGGTACAGCTTGGAGATGACGGCGGTGCGGGCCTCGCCGGAGGCCTCGAGCGCCGCGCGCATGCCGGCGCCGCCTGCGCCGACGATGACGACGTCGTACTGGTGTGTCTGCATCGGGGGAGCCAGTCCTTAGTTCGCGGAACAGATCGACGGCAGGAGGTTCGCCGGTGCGTCCGGCGGGCACGGGTTGAACGTGAAGATCACGAGGGTGCCGAGCACGACGACGATCACGAACGCCAGGTACAGCAGCCCCTTGAGCACCATGCGGGTGGTGTCGCGCTGGGCGTAGTCGTTGATGATCGTGCGCACGCCGTTGGTGCCGTGGATCATCGCGAGCCACAGCATCAGCAGGTCCCAGACCTGCCAGAACGGGGAGGACCACTTGCCGCCGACGAAGGCGAAGTCGATGGCGTGCACGCCGTCGCCCACCATGAGGTTGACGAACAGGTGCCCGAAGACGAGCACGAGCAGCACGACGCCCGACGCCCGCATGAACACCCAGCTGTACAGCTCGTAGTTGCCGCGGGTGGTCTTGCGGCGCGCGTACGGGGAGCGCGGTGCGGCGAGCGCGGACGGGGTCTGGGTCTGAGCCATCAGTGCCCACCTCCGAAGACGTTCATCAGGTGCCGCGGCAGGAAGCCGGCCATCGTCACGACGAACAGGCCGACGACGATCCAGAGCATGGCCTTCTGGTACTTCGGGCCCTTGGCCCAGAAGTCGACCAGGATCACGCGGATGCCGTTGAACGCGTGGAAGACGATCGCGGCCACCAGGCCGGCCTCCCCGAGTCCCATGATCGGCGTCTGGTACGTGCCGATGACGGCGTTGTATGCCTCGGGCGAGACCCGGACGAGCGCCGTGTCCAGGATGTGCACGAGGAGGAAGAAGAAGATGAGCACGCCGGTCACGCGATGCGCGACCCAGGACCACATGCCTTCACGGCCGCGGTAGAGCGTGCCAGCAGGTGCTGTAGGCACGGGGGGAGCCTCCGTTGGCGGATTCTGTGTGGATTCCGTTCACGGCCACTGTAGTGACATCCGGTCGCCTCCCGGCACACGAGGTCCGGCAAACCGGGACGGCTCGGGGCGTTTCGTGACCCATCCCACAGGGTTGACGTCGCGCGAGCCGTCGCCGTCAGCACGCGTCACTATGCTGCGGACATGACTTCCCGACCCGTCCCCGGGTTCTTCGCCGTGGTCCCGGCGGGGGGCGCGGGCACCCGCCTGTGGCCGCTGTCCAGGGCGGGCGCCCCCAAGTTCCTGCACGACCTCGCGGGCACCGGCCGCTCCCTGCTGCAGGGCACCGTCGACCGGCTCCGGCCCCTGACCGGTCCCGGTGGGGTGGTCCTCGTCACGGGGGAGCAGCACGTGGCCGCCGCGCGCGAGCAGCTCCCCGGGCTCGGCGACGACGACGTGCTCGCCGAGCCGTCGCCGCGCGACTCCATGGCTGCCATCGGCCTCGCCGCCGCCGTGCTCGAGCGGCGGCACGGGGACGTCGTCGTCGGCTCCTTCGCGGCGGACCAGGTCGTGTCCGGCGCGGCCGCCTTCGACGCCGCGGTGCGCGAGGCGGTCGAGGCCGCGCGCGCGGGCTACGTCACGACGATCGGGATCGCGGCCTCGCGCCCGTCCGTGGCCTTCGGCTACGTGCACAGCGGCGAGCCGCTGGGCGTCGAGGGCGCGCCGAGCGCCTTGCACGCGCGCGGCTTCACGGAGAAGCCGGACGCCGCGACCGCCCGCGAGTACGTGGCGTCGGGCGAGTACCGCTGGAACGCGGGCATCTTCGTGGCCCGCAGCTCTGTGCTCCTGGGGCACCTGGCGACCCACCGCCCCGCCCTGCACGACGGGCTGCGGCAGATCGCCGCCGCGTGGGACACACCGCGGCGCGCCGAGGTCGTGGCCCGGGTGTGGCCGGGGCTGGAGAAGATCGCGATCGACCACGCCGTCGCGGAGCCGGTGGCCGCGGAGGGCGGCGTCGCCGTCGTGCCCGGCACCTTCGGCTGGGACGACGTCGGGGACTTCAACTCGCTCGCCGCGCTCCTGCCGTCGGACGACGACGGGGGGTCCAAGGTGCTCGGCGACCCCGCCGACGTGGTGCGCGTGCAGTCCGCCGGATCCGTCGTCGTCCCGGGCGGCGACCGGGTGGTCGCGCTGCTCGGCATCGACGACGTCGTCGTCGTCGACACCCCGGACGCGCTGCTGGTCACGACCCGGGCCCGCGCCCAGCAGGTCAAGGACATGGTCGACGCGATGCGGACCCACGGCCGCGAGGACGTCCTGTGAGCGCCGGCACCGGCACCGGCGCGCGCCTCGACGAGGTCGTCGGCGCGCTGGAGGCGGAGCTGATCGCCGTGCGGCGCGACGTGCACGCCCACCCGGAGCTCGCCCGCCAGGAGGTGCGCACCACCGCGCTGGTGGCCGACCGGCTGCGTGCTGCCGGCCTCGAGCCCCGGCTGCTGGAGGGCTCGGGGCTGGTCTGCGACATCGGCCCGGGGCGCACGGCCGACGGCCGCGGCCGGGTGGCCCTGCGTGCCGACATCGACGCGCTGCCGCTCGAGGACTCCTGCGGGCTGCCGTTCCGTTCCGTCGTGCCGGGCGTCGCGCACGCCTGCGGTCACGACGTGCACACGGCGGTCGTGCTGGGCGCCGGGCTGGCCCTCGCGGCCCTGGCCGACGAGGGCCTGCTCGAGCGCGGCGTGCGGCTCGTGTTCCAGCCCGCGGAGGAGGTCACCCCCGGGGGCGCGCACGACGTCATCGGGCAGGGCGCGCTGGACGGCGTGGACCGCATCGCCGCGGTGCACTGCGAGCCCAAGCTCGACGTCGGGCAGGTCGGCACGCGCATCGGGCCGATCACGTCCGCGTCCGACACCGTGACGGTCACGCTGTCCTCGAGCGGCGGCCACACCTCGCGCCCGCACCTCACGGGCGACGTCGTGTACGCGCTGGGCCAGGTCATCACCCAGGTCCCCGCGGTGCTGGGCCGCCGGCTCGACCCGCGCTCGGGCGTGAACCTCACCTGGGGCGCCGTGCACGCGGGCAACGCGCACAACGCCATCCCCGCCACGGGCACCGTGGGAGGCACGCTGCGCTGCCTGGACGTGCGCGCCTGGGAGCGCGCGGGCCAGGTGCTCCACGACGCGGTCGAGCAGGTCGTGGCCCCCTACGAGGTGGACGTGACGGTGCGGCACGCGCGCGGCGTCCCGCCGGTCGACAACGACGCGGCGGTGACCGGGGCGCTGGAGGCCGCGGGGGCGGCGGTGCTCGGGCCCGACGGCGTGGTGCTCACGGAGCAGTCGCTCGGCGGCGAGGACTTCGCCTGGTACCTCACCAAGGCCCCCGGCGCGATGGCGCGGCTGGGCACCGCGACGCCGGGGGAGCGGCGCTACGACATCCACCGGGGCGACCTGGTGGTCGACGAGCGGTCGATCGCCGTCGGGGCCCGGCTGCTGGGACGTTTCGCGCTGCAGCCCTGACCCGCCGGAAAGTTGCCGGTGTGTTCCCGGGAGGTGCCGCGTCGATACCGCTTCGGTAACGACTCCTGCAGGTTCACCGCTTGCGGTTCTCGGCGCGGTCGCCGGTGGCTAGGCTCACCTCGGTGACGGGCCGGACGATCCTGGCCCGACGATCGATCGACAGGAGCGACAGGTGAAGAGAGCGATCCAGCTCACCGCCCTCGCCGGCGTCGCCGCGCTCGCGCTGGCGGCCTGTGCGGAGGCCCCCGAGGAGTCCGGCGGCGGTAGCAGCGCCGCGACCGCGGTGGAGGGCTTCAAGCCGTGCATCGTCTCGGACCAGGGTGGGTTCGACGACAAGAGCTTCAACCAGCTCAGCTTCGAGGGGGCGACCGCGGCGGCGGACGAGTTCGGCGTGAAGCTCACGTCCGTCCAGTCCCAGTCGGAGAGCGACTTCAAGCCGAACGTCGAGTCGCTCGTCGGTCAGAACTGCAGCCCGATCGTGTCGGTCGGCTTCGCGTTGTCGGCCGCGACGATCGAGTCGGCGAAGGCGAACCCCGAGACCGAGTACATCATCATCGACGACGCGGCGGACGCGGACTTCGACGGCAAGACGGACGCCGAGAACATCAAGCCGCTGCTGTACGACACGGCGCAGGCCGCGTTCCTCGCCGGCTACCTGTCCGCGGGCTACTCGCAGACGGGCAAGGTGGGCACCTTCGGCGGCCAGCCGTACCCGACCGTGACCATCTTCATGGACGGTTTCAAGCAGGGCGTCGAGTACTACAACGAGACCAAGGGCAAGAAGGTCGAGGTCGTGGGCTACTCGGGCGGCGAGGAGGGCTCGTTCACGGGCGGCTTCGAGGCCAACGAGACCGCGAAGACCACGGCGCAGAACATCATCGACCAGGGCGTCGACGTGCTCCTGCCGGTGGGCGGGCCGATCTACCAGTCCGCGATCGCCGCGATCCAGGACTCGGGCAAGGACATCGCGCTCATCGGCGCAGACGCGGACCTCTTCGAGTCCGACCCGTCGACGCAGGACTACGTGCTCACGTCGGTCCTCAAGGCGATGGACCTGTCCACCGAGGAGGCGGTCACGGCCGCCGGCAAGGGCGAGTTCGACGCGACGCCGTACATCGGCACCCTCGAGAACGAAGGCGTGGGCATCGCCCCGCTGCACAACTTCGAGGACAAGGTCGACCCGGCCCTCATGGACGAGGTCAAGGACCTGCAGCAGAAGATCATCGACGGCGACGTGACGGTCAAGTCGTACCTCTCCGGCCAGGAGTGACCGACCGCTCGACCTACCGATGACGCTCGTGCGCGGGCCCCGCGGAACACCCCGGGGCCCGCGCACGACGTATGCGGGGCGGCGGCGACGTCGCCCCGGTGAGAGGCTGACGACGGTACGTCGATCCCGGCCCCTGACGACCCCTCGACGGATCCCTCGACGGACGGAAGGCAGAGCATGAGGCTCGAGCTGCGAGGCATCACGAAGCGCTTCGGCGCGCTCGTGGCGAACGACCACATCGACCTGGTGGTGCAGCCGGGCGAGATCCACTGCTTGCTGGGCGAGAACGGCGCCGGCAAGTCCACCCTGATGAACGTGCTGTACGGCCTCTACCAGGCCGACGAGGGCGAGATCCTGCTGGACGACGAGGTCCAGGCGTTCGACGGCCCGGGCGACGCGATGGCCGCCGGCATCGGCATGGTGCACCAGCACTTCATGCTCGTCCCCGTGTTCACGGTGGCCGAGAACGTCATGCTCGGGCACGAGTCGACGCGGGCCGGCGGCGTGCTCGACCTGGACAGCGCGCGCAGCCGGGTCGAGGAGATCGCGGGCCGGTTCGGCTTCCACGTCGACCCCGACGCGGTCGTCGAGGACCTCCCCGTGGGCGTGCAGCAGCGGGTCGAGATCATCAAGGCGCTGTCGCGCGACGCGGACGTGCTGGTCTTCGACGAGCCGACCGCGGTGCTGACGCCGCAGGAGACCGACGAGCTGATGGCGATCATGCGCCAGCTGCGCGACGAGGGCGCCGCGATCGTCTTCATCACGCACAAGCTGCGCGAGGTGCGCGCCGTCGCCGACCGCATCACCGTGGTCCGCCACGGCAAGGTCGTCGGCGAGGCCAGCCCCACAGCGACCGACGGCGAGCTGGCGTCCCTCATGGTGGGCCGCGCCGTCGAGCTGACGGTGCGCAAGGACGCCCCGCGCCCGACCGAGCACGCGCTCGAGGTCACCGACCTGCGGGTCGAGGGCGCCGACGGCGTGGTGCTGGTGGACGACGTGAGCTTCACCGTCCGCGGCGGCGAGGTGCTCGTCGTGGCCGGCGTGCAGGGCAACGGGCAGACCGAGCTCACCGAGGCGCTCGTCGGCCTGCAGCCCGGGGTCACCGGAAGCGTGCGGCTGGACGGCACGGAGCTCGTGGGCCGGTCCGTGCGCCGCATCCTGGACGCGGGCGTGGGCTTCGTCCCCGAGGACCGCAACGAGGACGGCCTGGTGGGCGAGTTCACCATCGCCGAGAACCTTGTGCTCGACCGCACCGACGGACCGCCGTTCGTGCGCCGCGGCGCGCTGCAGCTCGCCCTCCGCGACGAGTTCGCCCGCGAGAAGGTCGCGGAGTTCGACGTGCGCACGCAGGGCATCGAGACCCGGGTGGGCCGCCTGTCGGGCGGTAACCAGCAGAAGGTCGTCCTGGCGCGCGAGCTCTCGCGCGAGCTGAGCCTGTTCGTGGCGGCGCAGCCGACCCGCGGCGTCGACGTCGGGTCGATCGAGTTCATCCACAAGCGGATCGTCGAGACGAGAGACACGGGCATCCCCGTGGTCGTGGTGTCCACCGAGCTCGACGAGGCCGTCGCCCTCGCCGACCGGATCATGGTCATGTACCGCGGGCGGGTGGTCGGCATCGTCCCCGCGACGACCCCGCGCGACGTGCTCGGCCTCATGATGGCCGGAATCGCGCCCGAGGACGCGTCGCCGACGGGTCCCGAGAACGAAGGAGACGCGGCGTGAGCGGCGAGTCGCCCCAGGACCGGGCCGACGGTCCGGCGAAGGACCCGGCACATGACCCCGTGCCGGACGTCGACCCCGGCTCGCCGCTGGGCGAGGCGATCGAGCAGGTCGACGCGGAGGCGGAGCCGGGCCTCGCGGAGGAGCTCGAGCAGGAGGTCGCGCGTGTCGCGGCCCCCGCGGTCGAGGAGTCGGGCGACCGGTGGCGCGACGCGATGCGCCGCGCGACGTCCGGCGGCTGGGCCGTGGCGCTCGGCGCCATCGTCCTGGCCGTGATCGCCGGCTCGATCCTCATCGTCGTGACCGACGAGGCCGTGCTCGCCGCGGCGCCGTACTTCTTCTCCCGACCGAGCGACACGCTCGCCGCGATCGGGCAGGCCGTGGGCGGCGCGTACTCCGCGCTGTTCCAGGGCGCGGTCTACAACTTCGGCGCGGACTCTTTCGCGCAGGGCATCCGGCCGCTCACGCAGACGCTCACGAACGCCACGCCGCTCATCGCGGCCGGCCTTGGCGTCGCGCTCGCCTTCCGCGCGGGCCTGTTCAACATCGGTGGCCAGGGGCAGATGCTCATGGCCGCGACCGCCGCCGGCTGGATCGGCTTCGGCGTCACCGGGCTGCCGTTCCCGTGGCACATGCTGCTGTGCCTCGTGGCCGGCGTCGCGGCCGGCGCCCTGTGGGCCGGGATCGCCGGCCTGCTCAAGGCACGCACGGGCGCCCACGAGGTGATCGTCACGATCATGCTCAACTACGTGGCGTTCTACCTGCTGTCGTACTTCCTCGCGACGCCGGGGCTCATGCAGGCCCCGGGCTCCGCGAACCCGAAGACGCCGCCGATGCAGGACTCGGCCGTGCTGCCGCCGCTGCTCGGGCCGTCGTACAACCTGCACTGGGGCTTCGTGCTCTCGCTGCTCGCCGTCGTCGGCGTCTGGTGGCTGCTCAACCGGTCCAGCGCCGGCTTCGCGTTCCGCGCCGTGGGGGAGAACCCCAAGGCGGCGCGGGTCGCGGGCATCGACGTCTCGCGCACCACGGTGCTCGTCATGCTCGTCGCCGGTGGCCTGGTCGGGCTCGCGGGCGTCCAGCAGGTGCTGGGCAGCGTGACCACCGGCTTCAGCGTCGACATCGACGCGGGCATCGGCTTCGACGCGATCACGGTCGCGCTGCTCGGCGGGTCGTCGCCGTGGGGCGTGCTCGGCGCCGGCATCCTGTTCGGCGGCTTCAAGGCCGGCGGCTCGGCGATGCAGGCCGCGCAGGGCATCCCCATCGAGATCGTGCTCGTCGTGCAGTCCCTGATCGTGCTGTTCATCGCGGCGCCCCCGCTGGTGCGCGCGATCTTCCGCCTGCCGCAGCCCGACCGCACACCCCGCGGGCGCGAAAGCCGCCGCGACCGCCGCCGCGCCGCGGCCGCCGCCACCGAGGAGGGACGGGCATGACCGCCACGACCGTCGACGCTGCGGGTCCCACCGCCACCGAGCCCGCCCCGCGCGTCGTGGCGAGGGTGTCGTGGAAGGCCGTCGTCGGCCTCACGGTGGTCCTCGCGCTGTACGCGCTGCTCCTGCTGCTCGCGCCGCACGAGGGCTCGGCCCGGTTCGCGCTGTCGACCAGCACCGACTTCGTCGTCCTGTCCACGATCGTCGTGCCGGCGATGGCGACGGCGTGGGTGTGCGGGGCGATCGGGGTGCTCGTGCTGCTGTTCGCCATCGTCCGCACGCGGTCCGGGCGCCGGGTGCCCGCCTGGGCGATCGCGGTCTTCGCGGCCGCGCTGCTCGTGGGCTTCCTCGCCTGGGCCGCCGCGGGCAGCCCGCGCGACCTGTCGGTCGTCGGCCTGCTGGGCGGCGCCGTCGGCCTCGCGGTGCCGCTCGTGTACGGCGCCCTCGGCGGCGTCGTGGGCGAGCGCGCGGGCGTCGTGAACATCGCCATCGAGGGCCAGCTGCTCGCGGGGGCGTTCGTCGCCGCGATCGTCGGGTCGCTGACGAACAGCCCCTGGGCGGGCCTGGTCGCCGCGGTCGTCGCGAGCGCGCTGGTGGCGCTCGTGCTGGGCGTCTTCACCATCACCTACAAGGTGAACCAGGTGATCGTCGGCGTGGTGCTCAACGTGCTGGTGATCGGCCTGACGAGCTTCTTCTACTCCGAGGTGCTGGTCCCCAACGCCGAGACCCTCAACTCGACCACCCGCTTCGAGCGCCTGCCAATCCCGCTGCTCGAGCGCATCCCGATCATCGGGCCGGTGCTGTTCAACCAGACCATCGTCGTGTACCTGATGTTCGTGGCGGTCGCCGCGGTCTGGTACGCCCTGTTCCGCACCCGCTGGGGGCTGCGCGTCCGCGCGGTGGGCGAGCACCCGAAGGCGGCGGACACGGTCGGCATCGACGTGCTGCGCACCCGCTACCGCGCCGTCCTCATCGGCGGCGCCGTGGTCGGCCTCGGCGGCGCGTTCTACACGGTGGTGTCGATCAACCAGTTCGGCCGCGAGATGACGGCGGGTGCGGGCTTCATCGCCCTCGCCGCGGTGATCTTCGGCAAGTGGGACCCGCTGCGGGCGGCCCTCGCGGGCCTGCTGTTCGGGTTCGCGACGAACCTGCAGAACGTGCTGTCCGTGGTCGGCTCGCCCGTGCCCAGCCAGTTCATGCTGATGCTCCCGTACGTGGTGACCCTGCTGGCCGTGGCCGGCCTGGTCGGCAAGTCCCGTGCGCCCGCGGCGTCGGGCACCCCCTACACCAAGGAGTAGCCGTGCCCGAGCCCGCACCGTCCGAGCCCGCCGTGCCCGGGCCCCCGGTCGACTGGGACGCCCTGCGCGCCGCGGCGCGCGACGTCGTCGGCCGCGCGTACGCGCCCTACTCGGCGTTCCCGGTGGGCGCCGCGGCGCTGGTCGACGACGGCCGGGTGGTGGTGGGCTGCAACGTGGAGAACGCCGCCTACGGGGTGACGCTCTGCGCGGAGTGCTCGCTCGTGTCCGCCCTCGTCACGGGCGGGGGCGGCCGCCTGGTCGCGTTCACGTGCGTGGACGGCGCGGGCGAGCTGCTCATGCCGTGCGGGCGCTGCCGCCAGCTGCTGTGGGAGCACGGCGGGCCGGCGCTGCTCGTGGAGACCGCGCGCGGCGTCGTGCCGATGACCGAGGTGCTGCCGGACGCGTTCGGCGCGGCCGACCTGGACCGGCCGCGCACCAGCGAACGAGAGGGCAGCTGAGCATGACCACCACGCCGGGGAACGAGCCGTTCGACGCCGTCGACGTCATCCGGGCGAAGCGCGACGGGGGGACGCTCGAGGCCGCGCAGATCGACTGGGTCGTGGACGCGTACACCCGCGGCGCGGTCGCCGAGGAGCAGATGTCGGCCCTCGCGATGGCGATCCTGCTGAGGGGCATGACCCGGCCGGAGGTGGCGCGCTGGACCGGCGCGATGATCGCCTCCGGCGAGCGGATGGACTTCTCCGGCCTGTCGCGGCCCACGGCGGACAAGCACTCCACCGGCGGCGTGGGCGACAAGATCACGCTGCCGCTCGCGCCCCTCGTGGCGTCGTTCGGCGTGGCGGTGCCGCAGCTCTCGGGCCGCGGGCTGGGCCACACCGGGGGGACTCTGGACAAGCTGGAGGCGATCCCGGGCTGGCGCGCGTCGCTGAGCACCGCCGAGCTGATGGACCAGCTCGAGGACGTCGGCGCGGTGGTCTGCGCGGCGGGGGCGGGGCTGGCCCCGGCGGACAAGAAGCTCTACGCGTTGCGCGACGTGACCGGCACCGTCGAGTCGGTGCCGCTCATCGCGAGCTCGATCATGAGCAAGAAGATCGCGGAGGGCACGGGCGCGCTCGTGCTCGACGTCAAGGTGGGCTCCGGCGCCTTCATGAAGGACCTGGCCGCCGCCCGCGAGCTCGCCCGCACGATGGTCGACCTCGGCACGGACGCCGGCGTGCGGACGGTCGCGCTGCTCACCGACATGCAGGTGCCGCTCGGGCGCACCGCGGGCAACGCGCTCGAGGTCCGCGAGTCGGTCGAGGTGCTCGACGGCGGCGGCCCGGCCGACGTCGTCGACCTCACGGTGGCGCTGGCGGTCGAGATGCTCGCCGGGGCGGGCCGCCCCGTGCCCCAGGCCGAGGTGCGGGCGGCGCTGGCCGACGGGCGCGCCAAGGACGTCTGGCGCCGCATGATCGCCGCGCAGGGCGGCGACCCGGACGCACCCCTGCCGGTCGCGGCGCACCGCCGGGACGTGGTCGCCGACCGCGCCGGGGTCGTGTCGCGCCTCGACGCCTACGCCGTCGGCCTGGCCGCGTGGCGGCTCGGCGCGGGACGCTCGCGCCGGGAGGACCCGGTCCAGGCGGGTGCCGGCGTCGAGATCCACGCCCGCCCGGGCGAGAGCGTCGAGGCCGGCCAGCCGGTGCTCACGCTGCACACCGACACCCCCGAGCGCTTCGACCGCGCGCTGGCCGCCCTCGACGGGCAGTGGGCGGTCGACGACGTGGCGGCCGTGGGGTCGCCGTCGGCGCTCGTCCTGGACCGGATCGGCTGAGCCGACGGCAGGGATGCGTCGCCTGACGGACCTCCTCGCCGCGGTGGGCGCGTTCGCGGGCCCGCCGCCGGCGCCGCCGCCCGCGGGGAGGTTCGCCCGGCCGGACGTGCCGGACGACCTCGCACCCGCGCTGGCGGCCCTGCCGCCCGCGGCGCGGGCGTGGGTGCTCGACCCGCTGGGCCGCGACGCGCCCCCGCCCGCCCCGGGTCGTCCGCGCGCCCTCGTGCTGCCGGGGCCCGAGGGCGTGCTGGCGCCCGCGCGACAGGTCGACGAGCGCAGCTGCGGCCCGGCGGTGCTCGCGATGCTGCGCCTCGCTGGCGACCCGCGCCGTGCGCTCGAGCTGAGCCGATGGCCGGAGGGCACCGCGGCGGCGTTCGCGTCCCAGCAGCGCGCCCTGCACCGGGAGACCACCCACGGCGTGCGCGGCCTGCCCGTGTGGCCGCAGGCGCTCGGCACTCCGCCGTGGGGCGCGGCGCGCGTCGCCCGGTACGGCCGCGTGCGCTACACGCACCGCGTGGTGGGCGGCCGCACCGCCCCCGGCGTCCTCGCCTCGGCCGTGGCCGCCGCGGCCGCCGGCGTGCCCGTCCCGCTCTACACGGGCGGCGACCTCGCCCGCGGCGCGGCGACGGCGGTGCCGCGGCACGTCGTCCTGCTCACCGCCGTCCGTGGCGGCCTCGCGACGCTGTACGAGCCGTCCGCCGGGCGTCTGCACGCCGTGCCGCGGGCCGAGCTGGAGGCGGCGGGAGGAGGCCGTCGCGCGGACGCGACCGGCCCCGTGAGGGAGGCCGCGCTGGGCGGCTGGCCCCACGTGGTCTGGGCGCTGCTGCCCCGCGACGCGCGCGGCTGAGCACAGCCGGGCTCCTCTGGCGCGCCGCCGGGGGGCGGGTCACGATGGGTGGGCGCACCGCCGTCGAGCGAAGGAGGAGCTCCATGAGCACCGTCCCGGAGGACGCCCGGCAGGACGCCGGCGTGGAGGGCACGGAGGAGACGACCAGCCTGGTCGAGGACGCCGAGACCGCCGAGCAGGAGCCTCCCGCGCCCGAGGAGTACCGGCCCCGGCACGCCCGCCCGGACCTCGACGACGAGGCCGCGGAGGCGGACGTCGTGGAGCAGAGCCAGGAGGTGCCGGGGCTCGACGATCCCGACGCCGCCGCCGGCGCCTGACGGCCGGTAGGTTGGCCCCATGACGCAAGCGCTCGTCGACCTGATCCCCGCCCTGCCCAAGGTGCTCCTGCACGACCATCTCGACGGGGGCCTGCGACCGCAGACCGTCCTCGAGCTCGCCGCCGAGGTGGGCCACGAGCTCCCGGCGTCGGACGCCGCGTCGCTCGGCACGTGGTTCGTCGAGGCCGCGGACTCGGGGTCCCTGGTGCGGTACCTCGAGACGTTCGACCACACGATCGCCGTCATGCAGACGCCCGACGCCCTGGCGCGGGTCGCGCGCGAGGCGGTGCTGGACCTGGCCGCGGACGGCGTCGTGTACACCGAGCAGCGCTGGGCCCCGGAGCAGCACCTGGCCCGCGGGCTGAGCCTCCCCGAGACGGTCGAGGCCGTGCAGGCGGGCATCGACGAGGGCATCCGCGAGGCCGCCGCGCGCGGGCAGATCATCCGCGTGGGCCAGCTCGTCACGGCCATGCGGCACACCGACCGGTGGCAGGAGATCGCCGAGCTCGCCGTCGCCTACCGCGACCGCGGCGTGGTCGGGTTCGACATCGCCGGCCCGGAGGACGGGTTCCCGCCGTCGCGCCACGTCGACATCTGGCGCTACCTCGCGCAGCAGGACTTCCCGACCACGATCCACGCCGGCGAGGCGGCCGGCCCGGCGTCGATCGCCGAGGCGGTGCACCTGGGCCAGGCCGACCGGATCGGCCACGGCGTGCGAATCGTGGAGGACATCACCTTCCACGAGGGCTTCGACGACGACGGCGAGCGGCGCGCCGAGCTGGGCCGCCTGGCCCACTGGGTGCGCGACCACCAGATCACGCTCGAGGTCTGCCCGGTCTCCAACCTGCAGACCGCGGCGACGACGGCGACGTCGGTGGCCGACCACCCCATCACGCGCCTCAAGGAGCTGGACTTCGCGGTCACGCTCAACACCGACAACCGCCTCATGTCGCGCACGTCGATGAGCAACGAGATGACGCGCCTGGTCACCGAGGCCGGCTGGACCATCGACGACCTGGCCGACGTCACCCTGACCGCCGCGTGGAGCGCCTTCATGCACCACGACGAGCGCCGTGCGCTCGTCGACGACGTCATCCTGCCGGGCTACCAGCAGGCCGAAGGAGCGCAGCGATGAGCGACGCAGCCCGTACCGTCCCCACCGACGCGGCGGCCCTCGCCCAGTTCGTGGACCACACGCTGCTCAAGCCCGAGGCGACGACGGCGGACGTCACGGCGCTGGTCGAGGAGGGCGCCCACCTCGGCGTCTTCTCGGTCTGCATCTCGCCGACGTTTGTCGCGCACGCCGCCCGCGTCGCGGCGGGCCGCATCGCCGTGGCGACGGTCTGCGGATTCCCGTCGGGCAAGCACGTCAGCGCGGTGAAGGCGGCCGAGGCCGCCCGCGCCGTGGCCGACGGGGCCGACGAGGTCGACATGGTGATCGACGTCGGCGCCGCCAAGGAGGGCGCGTTCGACGCCGTCCGCGCCGACATCGCCGCCGTGCGGGCCGCCGTGCCCGCCGAGCACCTGCTCAAGGTCATCATCGAGGCGGCCGCGCTGACCGACGGCGAGATCGTCGCCGCCTGCCGGGCGGCGAAGGACGCCGGGGCGGACTTCGTCAAGACGTCCACCGGGTTCCACCCCGCCGGCGGCGCGTCCGTGCACGCCGTGGCCCTCATGGCGGACACCGTGGGCGACGCCCTGGGCGTGAAGGCCTCCGGCGGGATCCGCACGCTGGACGACGCGCTCGCCATGATCGGCGCCGGCGCCACGCGGCTCGGGCTGTCGGGGACCGCGGGCGTGCTCGCGGGCTTCTCCGGCGAGGCCCCGGCCGCCGGCGGCAGCGGCTACTGAGCGGGCGCGGGGTGGACGCCGGGCCGCTCGTCGAGGTCTGCGACGCGACCCGCACCCACGGCACCGTGCAGGTGCTCGGGCCGACGACCCTGACCCTCGGCCCGGGGGAGGCGGCGGCCGTCGTCGGGCCCAACGGCAGCGGCAAGTCGACGCTGCTGCGTCTCGTCGCCGGCAAGGACGAGCCGACGACCGGGCGGGTGCGCGTGCTCGGTCTGCCCGCCGGGCAGGCGCGGCTGCGCCGCCGGGAGGACGTGGCGGTGCTGCTCGGCGGCCTGTCCGCCTACCCGGACCTCACGGTCGCGGAGCACCTGCGCCTCGTGGCGTCGGCGTGGGCGGGCCGGCACCCCGGCCCGGACGTCGAGGCCGCGCTGGCCGCCGCCGAGCTCGACCGGGTGCGCGACCAGCTCCCCGGCGAGCTGTCCTCGGGCGAGGGGCAGATGTTCGCCCTCGCGACGACGCTGTACCGGCCCGCCCGCCTCGTGCTGCTCGACGAGCCGGAGCAGCGGCTCGACGCCCGCTGGCGCGCCGTCGCCCGCCGCCTCGTCGCGGGGGCGCTCGACGCCGGCCGCGCGCTGCTCGTCGCGACCCACGACCCGGACCTGCGCGCGGACCTCGCGCGCCGGGGCCGCGAGGTGGAGCTCGCGGCGCCGGGGCCCCGGTGACCCGGTGAGCGTCGTCGCCGGGCACGTGGACGACGGCTCCCGCGTGCCGTACCGCCGCTGGCGCCGCTGGGTGGCGTCGCTGCGCCGCCGGGCCGTCGTCGTGCGGGCTGCCGAGAACGGCGGGGACCCGCACGACCGGGTCTACCTCGGGTACGGCGTGGTGCTCCTCGCGCTGGTGTACGGGCCGATCCTGTGGTCCGCGCTGGTGCAGGCCGCGGCGGCGCTGTCCTGGCCCGCCGGGGCCTCGGGGACCCTGGCGGCGGCCGCGGGGTGCGTCCTCGGGCTGGGCGTGCTGTGCACCGCAGGGCTCGCGTCGGCGCGTGCCGGCGGGCCGCTGTGGACCACCCCGGCGGAGGCGACCTTCGCCCTGGGCGGCCAGTTCGCGCCGCACGACGTGCTGCGACGGCGCGCGGCGTGGCTCGTGGCGGGCGCGGCCGCCGTCGGGGCGTTCCTCGGCAGCGCCGTGGCCCAGGGCGCCGTCGCGTCCGGCACCGTGCTCGCGGGGGCCGTCGCCGCGCTGCTCGCGCAGGTGCCCCTGGCCGTCGGCGTGGCCGCGCAGGTGCCCGGCCGCGTGCGGTCGGCGGCGACCACGACGACCGCGGCCCTGCTGGTCCTCGGTGCGGGCGGCGCCGGGGCGGCGGGGGCGAGTGCGAGCGCGGTCCTGCCGGGGGCGTCCGGTGCGGTGGCCGTCGTCGTGGCAGGACTTCTGGGTGTGGGGGGCGCCGTGCTCGTGCTCCGCGTGCTGCCCGACGGCATCGACATGGACCGTGCGGCCGCGGGGCAGGCCAGGACGGTGACGGCCGCGCGGGGGCTCGTGGGGGGCGAGTCCGGCGCCGTGGGGGACGTGCTCGGCCCGCGCGCGTACGCGGGACGAGCGGCCACGCTCCCGCGGTGGCTGCTGGCCCGCGCGCCGCTGGTGGCGCGCGACCTGCTGGGGCTGCGCCGGCGCCCCGCGGCGTTCGCCGTCTCCCTCGTGGCGGGGTGCGCGGGCGCGCTGCTCGTGCAGCTCGGGGCGGACGGCGGCCCGGCGCTCGTCACCGTGGTCGGGGCGGCGGCGCTCTACGCCGCCTCCCGGACGTGGGCCGACGGCCTGCATGCCTACGCCGCCCAGCCCCGGCCGGGTGCCCTCCTGCCAGGGTCGACGACGGCCGCCGTCGCCGGTCACGCGGCGGTGCCGGGGGCCCTGGGCCTGCTGGCCGCCGTCCTCGGGACGGCGGTCGGGGCGCTCGCCGGGGGCGCCGGGGCGGCGGGAACCGGCGCCGTCGTCGTCCTCGCCGTCGTCGTGGCCGCGCTCGGGGTCCGCATCTGGGTGGCGGGCGCGACCGCTGCGCCGCCGGGTCTGTTCACGCCGATGATGACGCCGAACGGCGACATGTCGATGCTCGTGCTCGGCGCCTGGTACCTGCGGGGGTGGCTCGTGGTGGCCGCCGCGGGCTGGCTGCTGCACCGGGCCGGCGCCGCGGGCTCCCCGGGCCCGGCCTCGGTGGCGGTGGTGGCCCTCGCCGCGGGCCTCGTCGCGGCCGCAGTGCGGCGGTTCGCGCGCGCCTGAGGCGTCCCGCTCCCCGCCCCGCCCCGTCCCGCCCCGTCCCGGTCGCGGCCCGCGACGTTTCGGCAGAGGCTCGACCCAGGGCCCGCGACCCGGGCCGTCGCGCCGACCGGAGGGACCGCCCGTGTACTACAGCAACGGCAACTACGAGGCCTTCGCCCGACCGCGCAAGCCGGCCGGTGTGGACGGCAAGACGGCGTGGTTGGTCGGTGCCGGCCTCGCGTCCATGGCGGCGGCGGCGTTCATGATCCGCGACGGGCAGCTCGCGGGGGAGCGCATCACCATCCTGGAGCGGCTGCGCCTGCCCGGCGGTGCGCTCGACGGGATCAAGGAGCCCGAGAAGGGCTTCGTGATCCGCGGCGGGCGCGAGATGGAGGACCACTTCGAGTGCCTGTGGGACCTGTTCCGGTCGGTGCCGTCGATCGAGGTCGAGGGCGCGTCGGTGCTCGACGAGTTCTACTGGCTCAACAAGGACGACCCGAACTTCTCCCTGCAGCGCGCCACCGTGGACCGCGGCCAGGACGCGCACACCGACGGCCTGTTCGCGCTGTCGGAGAAGGCGCAGAAGGACATCGTGAGCGTCTTCCTCGCCTCGCGCGAGGAGATGGAGGGCAAGCGGATCGACGAGGTCTTCGGCCGCGAGTTCCTCGAGAGCAACTTCTGGCTGTACTGGCGCACGATGTTCGCGTTCGAGGAGTGGCACAGCGCGCTGGAGATGAAGCTGTACATCCACCGCTTCGTGCACCACATCGGCGGCCTGCCCGACTTCTCGGCGCTGAAGTTCACCAAGTACAACCAGTACGAGTCGCTGGTGCTGCCGCTGTACCGGTGGCTGCTCGACCAGGGCGTGACGTTCCGCTTCTCCACCGAGGTCACGGACATCGACTACGCGGTCACGCCCGGCGCCGACGGCGCGAGCCGCAAGGTCGCGACGCGCATCCACTGGGTGTCCGACGGCGAGGCCGGGGGCGTCGACCTCGGCGAGGACGACCTGGTGCTGGCCACCATCGGCTCCCTCACGGAGAACTCCGACAACGGCGACCACCAGACCCCGGCCCGCCTCGACACCGGCCCCGCCCCCGCGTGGGACCTGTGGCGCCGGATCGCGGCGAAGGACCCCTCGTTCGGGCACCCCGACGTCTTCGGCGGCGACATCCCGCACACGAAGTGGGAGTCGGCCACCGTCACGACGCTCGACCCGCGCATCCCGGAGCACATCCAGCGCATCTGCAAGCGCGACCCGTTCAGCGGCAAGGTCGTGACCGGCGGCATCGTCACCGTGAAGGACTCCAGCTGGCTGATGAGCTGGACGGTCAACCGGCAGCCCCACTTCAAGCAGCAGCCCGCCGACCAGGTCGTGGTGTGGGTGTACTCGCTGTTCGTCGACCGCCCGGGCGACTACGTGACGAAGCCCATGCAGGAGTGCACGGGCGAGGAGATCACCCGCGAGTGGCTCTACCACCTGGGCGTCCCCGTCGACCAGATCGACGAGCTCGCGGCCACAGGAGCCCGGACGGTGCCGGTGATGATGCCGTACGTGACGTCGTTCTTCATGCCCCGGCACGCGGGCGACCGGCCGGACGTCGTGCCCGAGGGCGCGGTGAACTTCGCGTTCATCGGCCAGTTCGCGGAGACCAGCCGGGACTGCATCTTCACCACCGAGTACTCGGTGCGCACGGGCATGGAGGCCGCCTACCGCCTGCTCGACATCGAGCGCGGCGTGCCCGAGGTGTTCGGCTCCACCTACGACGTGCGGACGCTGCTCAAGGCCACGAGCCGGCTGCGCGACGGCGAGGAGGTGGACCTGCCGGGGCCCAGGTTCCTGCGCGAGCGGCTGCTGCGGCGCCTGGACGGCACGCAGATCGGCGAGCTGCTCACGGACTTCGGGCTCATCCCCGAGCGGGGCGCCACCACGCGCCGCGAGCGGCAGGACGACGCCGTCGAGTGAGTCATGATTGCTGGTGATGACCGACACGGCTGAGACCTCCGCTGGCACCCCCGCTCCTCCCGCCCGCAAGCGCACCCCGCGGCACGCGACCGTCTCGGCCGTGCGCCGGCTCTCGCCGCACCTGGTGCGGGTCACGCTCACGGGCCCCGAGCTCGCCTCGCTGGACCCGACGGCGCACACGGACAGCTACGTGAAGCTGGTGCTCGGCGAGCTGGCCGACGGGCGCCCGCTGGTGCGCGCGTACACGGTGCGCGCGGTCCGAGACGGGTCGGCCTCGACGTCGGGCTCGACGTCGGGGGACACCGAGTGGGACCTCGACCTCGTGGTGCACGGCGACGAGGGCGTGGGCGGCCCGTGGGCCACGCGCGTGCGGCCGGGGGAGCCGGTCACGTTCCTGGGCCCGGGCGGCGCGTACGCCCCGGACCCCGCGGCGCCGTGGCACCTGCTGGTGGGCGACGACTCCGCGCTGCCCGCGATCGCGGCCGCGGTGGAGTCCCTGCCGGCCGGCGCCGTCGCGCACGCCGTCGTCGAGGTGCCGGGGCCGCAGGACGAGCAGCCGCTCGAGTCGGCCGCGGACCTCACCGTGACGTGGGTGCACCGCGATGCGGGCGACGGCCTCGCCGACGCGGTGCGGGCCGCCGCCGGGGAGTTCCCCGCCGGCGCCCCGCACGTCTTCCTGCACGGCGAGGCCGGGTGCGTGCGCGACCTGCGTCGCTGGGTGCGCACGCAGCTCGGCGTGCCGCGCGAGCTGCTGTCGGCCTCGGGCTACTGGCGCCGCGGAAGCGACGACGAGGGCTGGCGCGCGAGCAAGCGCGACTGGGCCGCCGCCATCGAGCGCGACGACGCGGAGCTCACCGACGGCGCGGGGCTCACCGACGACGCGAAGCTCACGGACGACGCGGGGCTCACAGACCCAGCGCGGTCCTGAGGTCCGCCTTGATCCGGTCGAGCTTCTTGTGCGCCGCGACCCGCATCCGGCCGATGTCGATCGCGGACGCGTCCGACGCGACCGGCTCGACCACCTCGAGGTAGCACTTCACCTTCGGCTCGGTGCCGCTGGGCCGCACGACGACGCGGGTGTCGTCCGCGCCGAGCAGCACGATGCCGTCGGTGGGCGGCAGCCCGTCGATGCCGTCGCCGAGGTCGAGGACCTGCGCCACGCCGGCCCCGGCGAGGGTGCGGGGCGGCGCCGAGCGCAGCCGCGCCATCGTCTCGGGGATCTTCGACAGGTCGTCGAAACGGACGGACAGCTGGTCGGTGACGAACAGCCCGTTCTCGCGGGCGACGTCGTCGAGCGCGTCGACGAGGGTGCGCCCCGCGGCCTTCTCGCGCGCGGCGAGCAGTGCCACCAGGACCGCGGTGCTGAGCCCGTCCTTGTCGCGCACCTGCGCCGGGTCCACGCAGTAGCCCAGCGCCTCCTCGTACCCGAAGACGAGGCCCGGGGTCCGCGAGATCCACTTGAACCCGGTGAGCGTGGTCGCGTGCCCGACGCCGTACCGCACGGCGATCGAGGACAGCACGCGGGAGGACACCACCGAGCAGGCGACGACCGGGCCGGCGCCGTCCGGGCCGTCCGGCGGGGCGACGTCGCCCCGCGCGATGCGGCGCACCGCCTCGCGCCCGAGCAGGGCGCCCACCTCGTCGCCGTGCAGCATCCGCCAGCCGTGCGAGCGGGCCGTCTCGGCGCCCTGGTGGGTGCCGTGGCTCGGGTCGTAGACGGCCACCGCGCACCGGTCCGCGTCGGGGTCGTTCGCGATGACCACGTCGGCGTGCGCCTCGGCGAGCGCGACGGCCATGTCGATGGCGCCGGGCTCCTCGGGGTTCGGGAACCGGACCGTGGGGAAGGCGGGGTCGGGGTGCAGCTGCTCCTCGACGGGCTGCACGTGGGTGAAGCCCGCGTCGGCGAGCACCCGGGCCAGGACCCTGCCGCCGACGCCGTGCAGCGACGTCGTGACGACGCGCAGCGCGGCCCGCTCCGCCGGACCGGTGGACGTGCCGGCCCGCTCGGCGAGCGCGTGCACCGACGCGACGTACGCGTCGACGACGTCGCGCCCGAGGACGGTCCAGCCCGACTCGACTCGCGGCACCCCCGACGCGGGCCCGGCGGCGGCGATGCGCTCGGCGATGCCCGCGTCGTGCGGCGGCACGATCTGCGCGCCCTGGCCGGCGTCGGTCACGACGCGGCCGCCCAGGTAGACCTTGTAGCCGTTGTCCCGCGCGGGGTTGTGGCTCGCGGTGACCATGACGCCCGCGTCGGCGTCCAGGTGGCGGACGGCGAAGGCGAGCACCGGGGTGGGCAGCGCCGACGGCAGCAGCAGCACCTCGGCGCCGGCCGCGGTGAGGACGGCGGCCGTGTCGGTCGCGAACGTCGACGAGCGCTCGCGCGCGTCGTACCCGACGACCACACGCGGGGCCACGCCCGGCCCCAGCTGCGCCGCGAGGTAGGAGCCGAGGCCGGCCGCGGCCGCCGTCACGACCGCGCGGTTCATGCGGTTCGGGCCCGGCGCCATCGCGCCGCGCAGGCCCGCCGTGCCGAACTGCAGGCTGCCGGCGAAACGGTCGCGCAGCAGGTTCACCGCGTGCTCGCGCGTGCTCGCGCGCGGCGACGACGTCTGCTCGGCAAGGCGGGACAGCTCGGCCTTGTCGTCGTCGTCGACGTCGTACCGGATCCAGCGCTCCACCTGGTCGAGCAGCGTGGACAGGTCGGTGGACCGCGCGGCAGGCTCGAAGGCCGGGTCGTCGGTGTCCAGGCTCATCGCTGACCTCTCTCTTCGCGGGTCTCTTCGCGGGGCGTCACAGGGCCGTGACGATGCGGGCGAGCAGCTCGCTGATGCGCGGGCCGGCGGCCTGGCCGGCCTCCAGCACCTCCTCGTGCGACAACGGCTGCGGGCTGATGCCCGCGGCGAGGTTCGTCACGAGCGAGACGCCGAGCACCTCCAGGCCGGCGTGCCGCGCGGCGATGGCCTCCAGCGTCGTGGACATGCCGACGAGGTCGGCGCCCATCAGCCCGGCCATCTTCACCTCGGCCGGGGTCTCGTAGTGCGGGCCGTGGAACTGGGCGTACACGCCCTCGGGCAGCTCGGGGTCCACGGTGCGGGCGATCTCCCGCAGCCGCGGGGAGTACAGGTCGGTGAGGTCGACGAACGTCGCGCCCTCGAGCGGCGACGTGCCCGTGAGGTTGATGTGGTCGCGGATCAGCACCGGCTGGCCCGGCCGCCACGCCATGTGCAGGCCGCCGCACCCGTTGGTGAGGACGACCGTCTCGCAGCCGGCGGCGGCGGCCGTGCGCACGCCGTGCGCGACGCGGCGCACGCCCTTGCCCTCGTACAGGTGGGTGCGGCCGCCGATGACCAGCGCGTGGCGCACGGCGCCGTCGGGGCGCTCGACCCGCACGGAGCGGGTGGTGGCCGCGTGCCCGACGACGGCGGGGCGGGAGAAGCCCGGAATCTCGTGCGTCGGGATCTCGGCCACGACGTCGCCGAGCAGCTCGGCGGCGCCGCCCCAGCCGGAGCCGAGCACCAGCGCCACGTCGTGGCCGGGCACCCCCGTCACCTCGGCGATGTGGTCGGCCGCCGCGCGGGCGACGTCGAACGGGTCGGTGGTCGGGTCGTCGAGGTCCCCGACGCTGCGGCTCGTGGTGCTCATGGTCCCGAGGGTAGTCCGGGCGGGGTCCCCGCGCCGCGTCGGCGCGGGCCCCTCGGCGGCCTGACACAATGGCCCCCGTGCCCTCCGTGAACACCCCTTCCCCGGACACCGCCCCGGACACCCCGGCCTCCTCGATCGCCCCCACCCCCGGCATCCCCGAGACCGACCCCCGCGCCCCGCACGTCGTCGTGGTCGGCGGCGGCCCGGGCGGCTACGAGGCCGCCCTCGTGGCCCGCCGGCTCGGTGCCCGCGTCACCGTCGTCGAGCGCCAGGGCCTCGGCGGCGCCGCGGTCCTCACCGACGTGGTTCCGTCCAAGACCCTCATCGCGACCGCCGAGTGGTTCACCACCGCGGAGCAGGGCCCCGAGCTCGGCGTCCGTGGCGAGGCGCCCGCCGGCGAGCGGCGCGACCTCGTCGACCTCAAGGCCGTCAACGCCCGCGTGCTCGCGCTCGCCGACGCCCAGTCGCGGGACATCCACGCGCGCCTGGAGCGCGAGGGGGTCGACATCGTGGCCGGGACCGGTCGGCTCGACGGGCCGTCGCGCGTCGTGGTCGACGGCGCGGCGGGGGAGACGACGTCCCTCGACGCTGACACCGTGCTGCTCGCCGTGGGCGCCACGCCCCGCACGCTGCCGACCGCCGTCCCCGACGGCGAGCGGATCCTCACGTGGACGCAGCTGTACCGGCTCACCGAGCTGCCCGAGAAGCTGATCGTCGTGGGCTCGGGCGTCACCGGCGCGGAGTTCGCCGGCGCGTACCAGACGCTCGGCTCCCAGGTGGTGCTGGTCTCCTCGCGCGACCGCGTGCTGCCCGGCGAGGACATGGACGCCGCCGAGCTGCTCGAGGGCGTCTTCCGCTCCCGCGGCATGACCGTCATGTCCCGTTCGCGCGCCGCGTCCGCCGAGCGCACCGCCGACGGCGTCGCCGTCACCCTGTCCGACGGCCGCGTCGTGGAAGGCTCCCACGTCCTCATCGCCGTCGGCGCCGTGCCGTCGACCGGGGGCCTCGGCCTCGAGGAGGCCGGCGTGCGACTGTCCGCGAGCGGGCACGTCGAGGTGGACCGCGTCTCGCGCACCTCCGTGCCCGGCGTGTACGCCGCGGGCGACTGCACGGGCGTCCTGCCGCTGGCCTCCGTGGCCGCCATGCAGGGGCGCATCGCGATGTCGCACGCCCTGGGCGACGCGGTCGCGCCGCTCAAGCTCGGCCGCGTCGCCGCCAACATCTTCACCGGCCCGGAGATCGCGACCGTCGGCCTCAGCGAGCAGGCGCTGCGCGAGCGGGGGCACCGTTACGTCACCACCACGCTCCCGCTGGCGCGCAACCCGCGCGCCAAGATGCTCGGGATGCGCGACGGCTTCGTGAAGCTCTTCGCGCACCCCGACGCCGGGGTCGTGCTCGGCGGCGTCGTCGTGGCCCCCCGGGCCAGCGAGCTGATCTTCCCGATCACCCTCGCCGTCGCGCACCGGCTCACCGTCGACGACGTCGCGGACGCGTTCACCGTCTACCCGTCGCTGTCGGGCTCGATCGCGGAGGCCGCGCGCGTACTGCACGGCCAGTCCGGCCCGCAGGCCGTCGACTGAGCCCGCGACTCAGCGGCTGACGTCGCTCGTCACAGGCCTGGGCCGCGCGTCATCGGCCGAGACCGGCCGCGTCCAGCCGGGCGCGCAGCGTCGGCCAGGCCACGGCGAACGCGGGCAGCAGGGGGAGGGCCGCGACGTCGTCGACGGCCACCCACCGCACCTCGAGGCTCTCCGGGTCGGCGGCGGACGGCGCGACGTCGGCCCCGGGCACGACGTCCGCGAGGACGGTCGTGTAGGCCCACGGTCCGTGGTCGAGGACGTGCGTGCCCAGCACGTGCACGGCGCGGGGCGGCACGGCCGCCTCCTCGAGGCTCTCGCGCAGGGCGCCGTCGACGGGGGTCTCGTCCGGCGCCAGCGCGCCGCCGGGCACGCCCCAGGTGCCGCCCTGGTCCGACCACGGTGCGCGGTGCTGCAGCACGACGTCGGTGACAGGACCGGCGCCGGTCCCTTGGTCGGTCGCGCGGCCAGCGGTCGCGCGGCGGGCGAGCAGCAGCCCCGCGGCACCGTGCAGGCCCCAGTGCCGGTGGTCGCCGCAGGTCACCCAGCCGTCCCCGGGGTGCCGGTGGAGCGTCTCGCGCGGAGGGAATGGGCTGGGCACGCGGCCAGGCTACAGGCGACGATTGCCGGGTGAGCGACGCCGGCACCGATGACTTCAGCTCCCGCGGACCGTCATCTGCACCCATGGACGACGACCAGGTGACCACCGCGCCCGAGACCGCGCTCCCGGCCGTGCCCCTGACCGGGCCCGAGGGCGAGATGCCCGGCTGGAAGCGCAACGTCGCGATCTTCCTCACCGGCCAGACCGTCTCGCTGCTCGGGTCGATGCTCGTGCAGTTCGCCGTGATGTGGCACCTGACGATCGTCACCCGGTCGGGGTCGGTGCTGATGCTCAGCATCGTGTTCGGCATGCTGCCGCAGGCGTTCATGTCGATCTTCGGTGGCGTGTGGGCCGACCGGCACTCGCGCAAGCTGCTCATCATCGGCGCGGACAGCGCGATCGCGACCATCACGCTGGGTCTCGCGCTGCTCATGCTGTCCGGTGTCGACGACCTGTGGATCATCTACGTGGCGCTGGCGGTGCGCTCCACGTTCGCCGGCATCCAGACGCCCGCGGTGAACGCGATGGTGCCGCAGATCGTGCCGACCGCCCAGCTCATCCGCATCAACGGGATCAACCAGTCCATCCAGTCCGGGATGATGCTGCTCGCCCCGGTGCTGGCCGCCGCCATCTACGCGAGCTTCGACATCGTCGCGGTGTTCTTCGTGGACGTCGTCACCGCGTTGCTGGGCGTGGGGATGCTGCTGCTCGTGCGGGTGCCGCGGCTGGTGCGGCACGACGCCGCTGGGACCGCGGGCACGGAGGGCGGTGCCGGTGCCGCGGGGGAGCGGCCTACCTACTTCGGCGACCTGGTGGCCGGGGTGCGCTACATCCGCGGCCACGCGGCGGTGCGGTGGCTCATGACGATCTTCGCCACCACGATGGTGCTGATCGGCGCGCCGTCGTACCTCACGCCGCTCATGGTGACCCGCACCTTCGGCGACGAGGTCTGGAAGCTCACCACGAACGAGGTGTTCTGGGCGGCGGGCATGCTGGCCGGCGGGCTCGCGATGGCGCTGGTCGGCACTCGCGTCACGAACCGGGTGGCGCTGATCGTCGGCACCACCTTCGCGGCGGGCGTGTTCACGACGGGGCTCGGGCTCTCCACGAACATGTGGGTGTTCTTCGCGCTCGGGCTGCTGATCGGGGTGTCGTTCACTCTGATGTCGGCCCCGAGCATGGCCATCCTCCAGGAGACCGTCGCCCCTGAGATGCAAGGCCGCGTCTTCGGCTTCGTCGGCATCGTCATGACCGTCGCCATGCCGCTGAGCATGGTCGTCTTCGGCCCGCTCGCCGACCGGTACTCCGTGCAGGTGCTGCTCGTCGTCGCCGGAGCGCTGCTCGTCGCCTTCGTCCTCGCCGTCCTGTCCGTGCCGTCCGCGCGCCGGTCGCTCGCCGCCATCGCGCGCCCTGCGACCGCGGACGCCGACGAGGAGCCCGCCACCACCTGAGCCTGGGTCGACGCGCCCGTCACGCCTGACCGCGCCAGCCGCTCACGACGCGCCGCTCACGACGCCTCGCTCACGACGGGTGGCGTTGACAGGTAGGGGGTCCTGGGGGCGTGGCTCAGAACGGTGGGACCGCGGGTGAGACGTCCGGTGGGTCGTCGAAACCCGGGTCGGGGAGCGCGTGGTCGGGGACCTCGTGCCCGTGGGGCGCGTGTCGGTGTCGGGTGGTGTCGATGGGCTCGGGCGTGGTGGTGTGGCGGCGTCCGGTGGGGGAGGTCCATTCGAGGGTGCCGCCCCAGTCGGGTGGTTGACGGTGGGGGCCGGTGCCGGCCGCCGTGTTCACCTGTCTGACCTGCCATGTCGTTTGATGTTTCAGGACGTGGTGTCGGCGGCAGAGTGCGGCGAGGTTGGTGGCGTTGGTGGTGCCGCCGGTGGCCCAGGGGGTGGTGTGGTCGAGGTCGGACTGGGTGGCGGGGTGGGTGCAGCCGGGGAAGCGGCAGGTGGTGTCGCGGTGGCGGATGAGGTTCTTGAGGTCGGCGGGGGTGGTGTAGGTGGTGCGCCCTACGGACAGGACGGTGCCGGTCTCGGGGTGGGTCAGGATCCGCCGCAGTGAGGGGGCGAGGGCTGTCAGGGTGCGTGCGGTGTCGGGGTCGATGGGGATGTGCCCGTTCATCGTGGCCGGGGCGTCCGTGATGCCGAGCAGCGTCAGGACCGGGACCGTGACCGTGACCTGGGGGCGGATGGAGCGCGCCAGCGTCGCGATCGCCGACTGAGTGCATTTCAGGTCGGGCGCTTCGTCTGGGGGATCGGGGCTCGGGTCGTCGTGCGGACGGCCGTCGACTGGCCTTGTGTCATGGGTCGTCTCATGGGTCCCGCCCGGCGCGGTGGTGTGGTCGAGGGTGCCGTCGTCCAGCAGGAGCGCGGTGAGGGTGTCGGCGCGGGCTTGGGCGAGGGTGCGGCCGCCGCCCATGCCGTCTCCGCCGCCAGTGCCACCAGCGCGGCCGGCGCCGTTGCCAGCGTCGTTGTTGGTGGTGAGGTGGCGGGCGGTGCGGGTGAGGCGGTCGTAGGCGGCGTGGGCGAGGGGTGCGGGGAGGTGGGCGACGAGCCAGGACATGCCGTCGTGGTCGTCCTCGAGCCAGACCGTGCGCCGGAGGGCGGCCTCGTGGTGGCGGACGTCGAGCGGGGTGGGGTGGGCGGTCTCGCGGGCTCGGCGGGCGCGGCGGGCGACCTGGGTGGGCGTGCACGAGACCGTGCCGGCGGTGGTGCCGGGGGCGTCGTCGGGGTTGACCTCGGCTGTCATGACGGCGGCGAGGACGGTGTGCTCGACATGTGCGGCCTCGTCGGAGGTCAGGTCGGCGAGGTGTGTGGTGATGGCGGTGGCATGCGCCCAGGACAGTCGGCCGGCGCTGAGGGCGGTCAGGGTCGCGGGGGCCTTGCCGGTCAACGCCACGGCGTGGTCGACCAGCGTGCCGGTGGCGTGCTCGCCCAGGTGCAGGGTGGTGGCGATCTCGGTGGTGACGGCGCGGCGGGCGAGCTCGAGCCGCCGGGCGGAGGGTGCCCGGCGGGCGGTCGGGTCGGCGGGGTCGTCGTCGGCGAGGAGGTCGGACTCCAGGGCCTCGGCCAGGCCCGTTGCCTGTGCGAGGAGGACCGCGCGGTGGGCGTGCAGGGTAGCGATCTCGGCGTCGTTCTCGGCGAGCTCGTCGAGCACCCGGTCCAGGTCGGCCAACGAGGGCTGCTTCGAGGAGGCAGGGTGCTGCGGCTCAGTGCCGGGCCCGCCCCTGCCAGATCGTCCTTCTTCCTCGAGCAGCTCGCTGATCGACGGGGTCCACGACCGTGGCATCGCGGCGAGCCGCTCCGCCGCCGCGTTCAGGTCAGCCGGCCCGCTCGCGCGACCCGCAGGCGTGCCGGCGGAGGTGCCGGTCGCGGAGTCGGGGAGCGTCGTCGTCATCCCCCGAGCCTAGCGACGTTCGAACGCGTGTTCTGGAGCCTCCCGGCAATCTGTGGACAACGACGGCGGAGGGTCGGGCTGAGTCCGTGGCCAGGGTCTCCGTGGCTAGGGTGTTCGTCGTGTCTTTCGCCGCGTACGAACCCGACGGCGGGGGTGAGCGCGTCCCGCTCACGGTGCGCCCCGCGGTGGAGTCGGACGTCGAGGCCATGGCGGCCGTGGGGCTGCGCGCCAGCCGTGCGGTCCGTCCCGACGCGTACCGGCGGGCGGTCGGCGACCAGGACCGGTGCGTCCTCGTCGCCACGATCGCCCCCGACCTCGCCCCCGACCTCGCCCGCGACCTCGGCCTCGACGTCGAGCCTGGTCCGGGCGGTGGAGCCGTCGTGGGCTGGGGCCAGACGTCGCTCCGCACCGCGGTGACCGACCCGGCCCCCGCCGGACACTACCTGGGTGGCGTGACGGTCGACCCACGCCTGCGGCGGCGGGGCGTCGCGACGGCGCTCACGCAGGCACGGATCGACTGGGTGGCGGTTCGCGCGCCAGAGGTCTTCTTCGTGGTCAACTCCCGCAACCTCGCGTCGATCGCGCTGCACCGGCCCTGGCACTTCGTGGAGGTGGCCCGCGGCCCGCGGCTGGCCGGGGTGACGTTCGAGGGCGGCCTCGGGCTCCTCCTGCGCGCGCCGCTGGCCCGGCCCGACGGCGCCCCGCCTCCAGAAGGAGCACCCGCGGCGACGTGACGTGGCCACGGCGACGTGAGCAGGGGGACAGCCGTCGAGCCGCGCCCCGCCCACGACCGGGGCAGGATGGCGGGATGAGTCGTTGGCAGGAGCTCGCGCGGACGTACTGGGCCGTCGCGCTCACGGTCGTGGTCGGTCTGGTCGGGATCGGGCTGTGGCTCAGCGGCGCGGGGGCGGCGGTGTCGTGGCTGTTCGGCGTCTACGCGCTCGCGATCGCCGTCTGGCAGGCCGTGGGCATGGTCCGGCAGCTGCTGCGCGGGAACGTCGGCCTCGACGTCCTCGCCATCACCGCGATCGTGGCGACCGTGGCGGTGGGGGAGTACGTGGCGGCGCTCGTCGTCGTGCTCATGCTCACCGGCGGCGACGCGCTGGAGGACTACGCCAACCACCGCGCCAAGCGGGAGCTCGACGCACTGCTGTCGCGCGCGCCGCAGCGCGCGCACCGCATGGAGGGCGACGACATCACCGACGTCCCCGTGGGCGACGTGCGGGTGGGCGACGAGCTCCTCGTGCGCCCGAGCGAGCTGGTCCCGGTCGACGCGATCCTCGTGAGCGGGTCGACGTCGATGGACGAGTCGTCCCTCACCGGGGAGAGCCTGCCCGTCGAGAAGCACCCGGGCGACGAGCTGCTGAGCGGGTCGGTGAACGGCCCGGTGGCGGTGACGGTCCGCGCCGCCTCGGCCGCCGCGGACAGCCAGTACCAGCGCATCGTCGCGCTCGTGTCGGAGGCGAGCGCCAGCCGGGCGCCGGTGGTGCGCCTCGCGGACCGGTACGCGGTGCCCTTTACGGCGTTCTCGCTGGCGCTCGGCGCGGTGGCGTGGGCGCTCTCGGGCGAGGCGGTGCGGTTCGCCGAGGTGCTGGTGCTCGCCACCCCGTGCCCGCTGCTCATCGCGGCGCCGGTCGCGTTCCTGGGCGGCATGAGCCGTGCGTCGCGCAACGGCGTCATCGTCAAGGGCGGGGGCGTGCTCGAGCAGCTCGGACGCGTCCGGACCGCCGTCTTCGACAAGACGGGCACGCTCACGCGGGGCACGCCCGAGGTGGACGAGGTGCGCCCGGAGGCCGGGTTCGACGAGGACGAGCTGCTCGGCCTCGTCGCGTCGGCAGAGCAGTACTCCTCGCACGTGCTCGCGGGCGCGATGATCCGGGCGGCGCAGGAGCGCGGGCTGGAGCTCGGCGAGGCCGGCGACGCGCGGGAGGAGGCCACCAACGGCGTCGTGGCGACGATCGGGGAGCGGCAGGTGGCGGTCGGCAAGCTCGCCTTCGTGCGCGGGCTCGCCCCCGAGGCGACGGCCGCGTCGCTCGCCCCGAGCCAGCTTGCCGTCTACGTCGCCGTCGACGGGCGGTTCGCGGGCACGGTGCTCGCCCGGGACGAGGTGCGTCGCGAGGCCGCGGCCACGCTCGCGGCCCTGCACGGGCTGGGGGTGCGCGAGGTGCGGATGCTCACGGGCGACGCGGCCTCGACGGCGCGGCACGTCGCCGCGGAGCTGGGCATCGACCGGGTGCGGGCGGAGTGTCTCCCGGCCGACAAGGTGCAGGAGGTGCAGGACATCGCCGAGCGCCCGGTCATGATGGTCGGCGACGGCGTGAACGACGCCCCGGTGCTGGCGGCGGCGGACGTCGGCGTCGCCCTGGGGGCGAAGGGGACGACGGCGGCGAGCGAGTCGGCGGACGTCGTCGTCCTCGTCGACGACCTGTCCCGGGTCGCGAAGGCCGTGCGGATCGGGCACGACACGGTCCGCATCGCCCTCCAGTCGATCTGGATCGGGATCGCCGTGAGCGTCGGGCTCATGTCGGTGGCGGCGTTCGGCGTCATCCCGGCGACCGTGGGTGCGCTGCTCCAGGAGGTCGTGGACCTCGTGGCGATCCTGGCGGCGCTGCGCGCGATCGGCGGCCGGGCCGACGCGCGCGACGTCGCGGCGTCGACGCCGGGCCGCGAGCCCGTCGTGCCGGGCCGCGCGTCGGCGGGCGCCGGGCCCGGCACCGATGGCCGACGGTCCGGCTAGTCGACGATCTCGCAGATCGCGGCGCCGGCGGTCACGGTCGCGCCGGCGGCGGCGGACAGGGACCGCACGGTGCCGGCCTTGTGCGCGAGCAGCGGCTGCTCCATCTTCATGGCCTCGAGGACGACGACGAGGTCGCCCTCGGCCACCTGGGCGCCGTCCTCGACGGCGACCTTGACGATGGTGCCCTGCATGGGGGAGGCGAGGGTCGCGCCGCTCGCAGCGGCGGACGCGCGGGAGCCGTTGCGGCGGGCGGGACGGCGGGCGGCGTTCGCGCGTCGCGCGCGGCCCGCGGCGACGCCGAGGCCGGCGGGCAGCACGACCTCGAGCCGGCGGCCGCCCACCTCGACGACGACGCGCTCGGCGAGCTGCTCGTCGGCCGCGTCGTCGGCGTCGGGGACCGACGCCGGCGCGGGGGCCAGGCTGCCGAGCTCGTCCGCGAAGTCGGTCTCGATCCAGCGCGTGTGCACGCGGAAGGGCGAGCCGTCGCTCGGGACGAAGTCCTCGGCGTCCATCACGGCGCGGTGGAACGGCACGACGGTGGGGATCCCCGCCACCTCGAGCTCGCGCAGCGCGCGGCGGGCGCGCTGCGCCGCCTGCTCGCGGGTGGCGCCGGTGACGATGAGCTTGGCGATCATCGAGTCGAACGCGCCGGAGATCGTGTCGCCCTCGACGACGCCGGTGTCGACGCGCACGCCGGGGCCGCTGGGCCAGCGCAGCGTGCTGACGGTGCCGGGCGACGGCAGGAAGCCTGCGGCCGGGTCCTCGCCGTTGATGCGGAACTCGAAGGAGTGGCCGCGCGGGGAGGTGCTGTCGTACCCGAGGGGCTCGCCGGCGGCGATGCGCAGCTGCTCGCGCACGAGGTCGATGCCGGTGATCTCCTCGGTGACCGGGTGCTCCACCTGGAGACGGGTGTTGACCTCGAGGAAGGACAGGGTGCCGTCCGTGCCGACGAGGAACTCGCAGGTGCCGGCGCCGACGTAGCCCGCCTCGGCGAGGATGGCCCGCGACGCCCGGTCGAGCTCGGCCTCCTGCTCCGGGGTGAGGAACGGCGCGGGCGCCTCCTCGACGAGCTTCTGGTGGCGCCGCTGCAGCGAGCAGTCGCGGGTGGAGACCACCACGACGTTGCCGTGCGTGTCGGCCAGGCACTGCGTCTCCACGTGCCGGGGGCGGTCGAGGTAGCGCTCCACGAAGCACTCGCCGCGCCCGAACGCCGCGACGGCCTCGCGCACCGCGGACTCATACAGCTCGTCGATCTCGTCGGCGCTGCGGGCCACCTTGAGGCCGCGGCCGCCGCCGCCGAACGCCGCCTTGATCGCGATCGGCAGGCCGTGCTCGGCGGCGAAGGCGTGCACCTCGTCCGCGCCGTTCACGGGGTCGGGGGTGCCCGGGACCAGCGGCGCGCCGGCGGCCTGCGCGATGTGCCGCGCGCTCACCTTGTCGCCGAGGGACTCGATCGCCGCGGGCGGCGGGCCGATCCACACCAGGCCGGCGTCGAGGACCGCCTGCGCGAACTGCGCGTTCTCCGACAGGAAGCCGTAGCCAGGGTGCACCGCGTCCGCGCCGGAGCGGCGCGCGACGTCGAGCAGCTTGTCGACGTCGAGGTACGTGTCGGCGGCGCGCTGGCCCTGCAGCGCGAACGCCTCGTCCGCGAGCCGCACGTGCAGCGCGTCCCGGTCGGAGTCGGCGTAGACGGCGACGGAGGCGATACCGGCGTCGGTGCAGGCACGGGCGATGCGGACGGCGATCTCGCCGCGGTTCGCGACGAGGACCTTGCTGATGGTGGGCACGGCTCACGGTAACGCGTGCTCCGCCGTCCTCCGGCACCCGCGGGGCGCCCGCGCAGAAGTCTGTGCCGGGTACCAACGGCGATCCGGGCCGTTTGGAGGGATCCCACATGGACTCGGCGGGAAGCGGGCGGGTCATCCGCCCCGCGTTGGTGGTTTCGGCAGGCCCGACGGACCCCGCGCGCTGTGCGGGCGGTCAGCCGCGCAGGTCGCGCCAGGCGACGTCGAGCTCGCCGAGCAGCTCGCGCAGCAGGGGCAGGCTGAGGCCGACGACGCCGTGGTGGTCGCCCTCGACGCGCTCGATGTACGGACCGCCGAGCCCGTCGATGGTGAACGCGCCCGCGACGTGCAACGGCTCGCCGGTGGCGACGTAGGCGTCGATCTCCTCGTCGTCCAGGTCGGCGAAGTGCACGGTGGTGGCCGACGACGCCCCCAGCGTGGCGCCGGTGCCGCCGTCCTCGTCGTCGCGGGCGTCCACGACCCAGTGGCCGGTGTGCAGCACGCCGGACCGGCCGCGCATGGCGCGCCAGCGGCGGCGCGCCTCGTCGGCGTCGGCCGGTTTGCCCACGATCTCGCCGTCGAGCTCGAGCATCGAGTCGCAGCCCAGCACGAGGGCCGACACCTCGTCCTCCACCTGACGGCCGACGGCCTCCGCCTTGGCCTGCGCGAGGACGAGGACCGCGTCCGCGGGCTCCAGGTCCTGGCCGAAGCCCGCGCGGGCCGCGGCGAGCACCGCGGGCTCGTCGACGTCGGACACGACGACCTCCGGCGTGACCCCGGCCGACGCCAGGGTGGCGAGGCGGGCGGGGGAGCGGGAGGCGAGGACGAGGCTCACGAGAGGCACGGACGCACGATACCCACTGGGCGGGCTCAGCCGGTGTGTAGCAGCAGGCTCGACACGAGCAGCACGACCGGCGACGCGAGCGTCGTCACGAGGATCGTGTCGCGCGCGAGCATCTCCCCGGTACGGAACCGCGCCGCGTAGTTGTACACGTTCTGCGCGACGGGCAGCGCGGCGAGCGTGACGGCGGTGGCGACCTGCGCGTCGTCGAGCCCGACCACGTACCGGGCCAGCACGAACGCGAGGGCCGGCATGGCGACCGCCTTGAGCGCGGAGGCCACCACCACCGCCGACCGGCCACCGGGCTGCTGGAACGGCCGGGACCCGTGCAGCGACATCCCGAACGCCAGCAGGATCATCGGGACGGCGGCGCCGCCCAGGATCTCCAGCGGCGCGAGGACGGGCGCCGGCACGCTCCACCCGGTCAACGACACGACGGCGCCCGCCAGCGAGCCGAGGATGATCGGGTTGCGCACCGGCTGGCTCAGCACGAACCGCACCGACACCCGCCCGCTCGTCTGCGCGTCGAGGACGAGCAGCGTCACGGGCGCCAGGACCAGCAGCTGCAGCAGGATCACCGGCACGACGGCGGCCGGGTCGCCCAGCACGTACACCGCCACCGGCAGTCCGATGTTGTTGGCATTGACGTACCCGGCCGAGACGGCGCCGATCGTCGCCTCCGCGGCCGGCCGCCGCAGCCAGAGCACGTTGAGGACGACGAACACCCCGGCCACCGTCACCGCCGCCGCGGCCTGCTCCAGCAGGGGCGCCTGGAACAGCTCGCCGACGTCCGCGCGGGCGATGACGGTGAACAGCAGTGCCGGGCTCGCGACGAAGAACCCGATCCGGTTCAGCGCGGTCCCGGCGTCGGGCCCGCCGAGGCGCAGCCGCGCCGCGACGTACCCGACGGCGATGACCACGCCGATGATCGCGAAGCCGGTGAGGATGCCTTCCATGTCAGCCGAGGAGCGGGACGGGGTGCGGGGCCGGGGAGCTCAGGCGCGGGGGTCGCGCAGCGCGCCCGTGAGGACGTCGAGCCCGACCGAGCCGAGGCTCAGCGCGCGGGCGTGGAACGCGCGCAGGTCGAACTCCTCGCCGCGCGCCTGCGCCGCCGAGCGAGCGTCGTCGCGCGTCTGCTCCCACAGCCGCTGGCCCACCTTGTACGACGGCGCCTGGCCCGGCCAGCCGAGGTAGCGGTTGAGCTCGAAGCGCACGAACGACTCGGGCATGTTGACGTTCGCCTTGAGGAACGGCCACGCCTTGTCCGCGTCCCACACGCCCCCGCCCCACCGCTCGGGGGCCCGCTTGCCGAGGTGGACGCCGATGTCGAGCACGACGCGGGCGGCGCGCATCCGCTGCGCGTCGAGCATCCCGAACCGGTCGCCGGGGTCGTCGAGGTGGCCGAGGTCGGCCATGAGGCGCTCGGCGTACAGGGCCCAGCCCTCGCCGTGCCCGGAGACCCAGCACATGAGGCGGCGCCACGAGTTGAGGGTGTCGCGGGCGACGACCGCGGCCGCGCACTGCAGGTGGTGGCCCGGCACGCCCTCGTGGTAGACGGTCGTCTTCTCGCGCCAGGTGTTGAACTCCGTGACGTCGGCGGGCACCGACCACCACATGCGGCCCGGGCGGGAGAAGTCGTCGCTCGGCGGCGTGTAATAGATCCCGCCCGTCTGGGTGGGGGCGATGCGGCACTCGATGGTGCGCACCGGGCCCTCGATGTCGAAGTGCGTGCCGGCGAGGTCCTCGATGGCCGCGTCGGCGGTCTCCTGCATCCAGCGGCGCAGCGCGTCGGTGCCGTGCAGGGTGCGGGCCGGGTCGGCGTCCAGCGCCGCGACGGCGTCCTCGACGCTCGCGCCCGCCCCCGCGATCTCGCGGGCCACGGACTCCTGCTCGGCCACGATCCGCGCCAGCTCGTCCAGGCCCCACTCGTACGTCTCGTCCAGGTCGACCTCGGCGCCGAGGAACTCGCGCGAGAAGCGCGCGTACCGCTCGCGGCCCACGGCGTCCGCCGCGGGCGCCTGCGGCGCGAGGTCGCCCTCGAGGAATTCGGCCAGGCGGGCGTAGGCCGCGCGGGCCGCGGCGGCCCCCCGCTCCAGCTCCGCGCGCACCAGGCTGCACGCGCTGGACTCGTCCAGGACGGCGGCGGCGTCGTCGCCGCGCACCAGCCCGAGGAAGAACGAGTCCTCGCCGGCCAGCTCGCGCGACTGGGACACCCCCTCGCGCACCTGGCGGATCGCGGCGACCTGCCCGCGGCGAGCAGCCTCGGTGAGCGAGGCGACGTAGCCGTCGATCGCGTCCGGGACGGCATTGAGCCGGGCGGCGACGTTCTCCCACGCCTCGACCGAGCCCGTGGGCATGAGGTCGAAGACGTCGCGCAGCTGCTGCACCGGCGACTCGATGTTGTTGAGGCTGGCCAGCGGCTCGCCGGCGTCGTGCAGCTCGAGCTGCAGCCCCACGCGCTCGCGCATCGCGGCGAGGGTTACCCGATCGACGTCGTCGAGCGGGCCGCCGTCGCGCTCCGCCGCGTCGAGGTCGCGCAGCACCGCGCGGTCGCTCTCGGCGCGCGCCTCGTGGCCGGCGGGGGACAGGTCGGTCATCCGGTGGTCGTGGCCGGAGAGCCCGATCGACGTCGCGAGCAGCGGGTCGAGCTCGGCGGACCGGGCGACGTACGCGTCGGCGACGGCGTCGATCGCGGAGGGCGTGCGGGGCGTGGTGGGGGTGGTCGAGGTCACGGTCGCAGCCTAGGGCGTGGCGGTGCCCGGATCCCGTCCATTCCCCGGTCCGCCCTGCACGGGGCCGGTCGACCCCCGCCAGATGATGGTGTTGAGCGGTTCGCCGGGCGGCTCCGGCGCCGGCTGCCCGCGCAGGGTCGCGACCATGCGGGCCATCGCCGCGCGGCCCAGCCGGTGGTGATCGACCTGGACGGTCGTGAGGGTGGGCTCGAGGTAGGCCCCCAGCTGCTGGTTGTCCCAGCCGGTGACGCTCAGGTCCCCGGGGATCGACCAGCCTCGCTCGTGGGCCCCCTGCACGACGCCGCCCGCGACGGTGTCCGACGCCGCGACGACGGCGGTGGGGTGGTCCTCGGCGGACATCGCGAGCACCGCGGCGCGCCCGGACGCGGCCGACCAGTCGCCCTCGTGCACCAGCGCCGGCCCGAGGCCGAGCCGCTCCACGGTCGCGACGAAGACGTCGCGACGTCCTCGGGCGGACGCGAAGTCGAGCGCGCCGGTCACGTGCAGGAAGCGGCGGTGGCCGAGCTCCGCGAGGTGCTCGACGAGCTCGGCGACGGGCGAGCCGTCGGCGAGCTCGCCGACGCCGCGGAAGCTCTCGTCGTAGTCGGCGGAGGCGACGATGGCGGCGCGCGCGGGGACCTCGTGCTCGGACGCCGGCGGGAGCGGGGCGAGGGCGAGGACCCCCTCGACCTGGCCCGAGTCCGCGAGCTCCAGCACGCGGTCGAACCGGTCCGCGGCGGAGCCCTCCACGGTCAGCGCCTCGATCGTGTAGCCGTGCTCGTGGGCGACCTCCATGACCCCGCCGAGGATCTGGGGCGGCCCGTAGGTCGCGACGGCCGGCAGCAGGACGGCGACCCGGCCGCTGCGTCGCGTGCGCATCGACCGGGCGGTGAGGTTGGGGCGGTAGTCGAGCTCCGCGACCGCGCTGGCGACGCGCTCGACCGTCTCCGGGCGCATGCGCGGGTCGTCCCGCAGAAAGCGGGAGACCGTCTGGTGGGACACCCCGGCCACCTTGGCGACCTCCCAGATCGTCGCCCGCCGCTCACGTCCCGCCCGCTGCTCCGTCATGTGTCGTCCCTGCTGGTCAACGCGCCCGCCGAGGTGGGGCGCCCGGTCATTCTGGCACGCCCCCGACGACGCGGCCGCGGGGAGGAGACGCGAGGAGATGGTTGCGGTGTGATCGATCACCTTCTACGGTGACGCCCTGGAAGTGATCGATCACTTTCGCACCGGTGCGCCCCGCGGACGTCGAGGTCCCGATGCCGCCCGCTCGACGACGAGAGGACCGACCTCATGGCATCACCCCCACCCCTGCGGACCGAGGGGGACGGATGACGGCGCTCGACGAGGCCGGCACCCGGCACCGGCCGGAGACCGCCGGCGAGCTCGACGTGGACCCCGGCGCCCCGCGCCCGCCGCTGCCGTGGTGGCGCCGCATGGTCCGGGACCGGGCGGTGCTGCTCCTGGCGCTGCCGGCGATGCTCGTGGTCATCGTGTTCCAGTACCTGGCGCTGGGCGGCAACGTCATCGCGTTCCAGGACTACCAGCCGTACCTCGGCATCGGGCGCAGCCTGTGGGTGGGCTTCGAGAACTTCTCGATCCTGTTCTCCGGGGACCCGGAGTTCCTCAGCGCCCTCCGCAACACGCTGATCATCACGCTGCTGCAGACGGTGCTCGTCTTCCCGGCGCCGATCATCCTCGCGCTGCTGCTGCACAGCCTGGTCTCGAACCGGGTGCGCCAGTGGGTCCAGTCGGTGCTCTACCTGCCGCACTTCCTGTCCTGGGTGATCGTGGTCGCGGTCTTCCAGCAGGTGCTGGGTGGGGCCGGGCTGATCAACAACTTCCTGCGCGCCCACGGGTGGCAGCCGATCGACGTCATCGGCAACTCGGACGCCTTCTACGGGCTCATCACGTCGCAGGTGATCTGGAAGGACACCGGCTGGGCGACGATCCTCTTCCTCGCCGTGCTCGCCGGGATCGACAAGTCGCTCTACGAGGCCTCCGCCGTCGACGGCGCCACCCGGTGGCGGCAGACCTGGCACATCACCCTGCCGGGGATGCGCCCGATCATCATCATGCTGCTCATCCTCAAGCTCGGGGACTCCCTGAGCGTCGGCTTCGAGCAGCTCATCCTCCAGCAGGACGCCGTCGGGCTCGGCGTCTCCCAGGTGCTGGACACCTACGTCTACAACCAGGGCGTCGTCGGCGGGTACTGGGGCGTGGCGGCCGCCGTCGGCCTGGTCAAGGGCGTGATCGGCCTCGTGCTGGTGCTCGTCGCGAACAAGGTCGCCCACGCGTTCGGCGAGGAAGGGGTCTACCGAGCATGACCATCACCCGAGAGCCGGCCGGCCCCACGGCCGTCGGCCCCGCAGCCCCGCGCACCCCGACCGGCAGGCGCCGCCGCCGCGCGGTCGTCGACGGCGTCGCCATGCCCGGCCCCGTCGAGCGCACCGCCAAGGGCGTCATCCTGACCGTCGCGTGCGCCCTGGTGATCCTGCCGTTCGTGGGGATCGTCTCCACCAGCCTCGCCACCCCCGAGCAGGTCACCGAGGCCGGCGGCTTCGTCCTCCTGCCGACGGGCATCGACCTCGGCGCCTACCGGATGATCTTCGCCGGCGGCGTCGTCACGCAGGCCCTGTGGGTCAGCGTGCTGGTCACCGTCGTGGGGACCGCGATCAGCCTGGCCCTCACGACCACGCTCGGCTGGGCGCTGAGCCGCCGCGGCGCGTTCGGCGTGCGCACGATGCTGCTGCTGGTGCTGGTCAGCCTCCTGTTCAGCCCGGGCATGATCCCCAGCTACCTGGTGGTGCAGCGGCTCGGGCTGCTCGACAGCCTCTGGGCGCTGGTCATCCCGACGTCGGTCTCGGCCTTCAACGTGGTCGTCGTCCGTGCGTTCTTCGTGCAGCTGCCGCACGAGATCATCGACAGCGCCCGCATCGACGGGGCCACCGAGTGGCAGCTCTTCCGCCGCATCGGCCTCCCGCTGTCCAAGCCGGTGCTCGCGGTCGTGGGCCTGTTCTACGGCGTCGGCTACTGGAACGCGTTCTTCAGCGCCCTGCTCTACCTCTCCGACTCGAGCAAGTGGCCGCTGCAGCTCGTGCTGCGCACCTACGTGGTCGACGGGACGCAGCTCGGCTCCCAGGACCTGGGGATCGACGCCTCGTCCCTCCCGCCGCAGACCTCCTTGCAGATGGCGATCCTCGTGGTCTCCGTCGTGCCCGTGCTCCTGGTCTACCCGTTCCTGCAACGGCACTTCGCCAAGGGGATGCTCACCGGCGCGATCAAGGGCTGACCCGGCCCGCCGCGCGCCGGCACCCCGCACCACCCCCACCCACCACCCCCACCCATCACGTCCGACCTCACTCGACGAGGAGCTGTCATGTCAGACATCCGAACCTTCGGCCGCGAGCCGTCCCGGCGCAACGTGCTGCTCGGCGGCCTGGGGGTGGGCGCCTTCGCCCTCCTCTCCGCCGCCGGCTGCAGCAACGAGGGCCGCGGCGGCGTGGGCGCCGTCTCCGCCGCCCAGAACTCGTCCGTCCTGCCGAAGTACATCCCGTACACCGGCGTGCCCATGGACATCAAGGGCACGGACGGCGTCCCCGACACGATGCTGAAGTACCCGGCCAGCCCGAAGAAGGCGACCAGCGGCCAGCCGGGCGACGGCGAGGACGTCGGCGTCTTCGTGATGACGAACACGCCCGCCCCGCCCGCGCTCGAGAAGAACGCGTACTGGCAGGAGATGAACGAGCGGCTCGGGTTCGGCCTGTCGGTCGCCCTCACGCCGAGCGGCGACTACTCCGACCGTTTCCAGACGACGGTCGCCGGAGACCGGCTCCCCGACATCTTCGCGATGTTCTCGGGCGACATCCCCGGCCTGCCCAGCCTCCTCGAGGAGCGCGCCGTCGACCTCACCGAGCACCTCTCCGGGGACGCGGTGGCGAAGTACCCGTTCCTGGCGAACATCCCCACCGAGAGCTGGCAGTCGTGCGTCTTCAACGGGAAGGTCTTCGCCGTCCCGGTGCCGCGCGGCCCGGCGCAGTCCGGCGTCATGTACGCGCGGCAGGACTTCTTCGAGTCCCAGGGCATCGACCCCCAGGTGAAGTCCTTCGAGGAGTTCTACGACCTGTGCAAGGAGCTGTCCGGCGGGAACACCTGGGCGCTCGGCCGGGTGCCGCTGGGGTTCATCCGCCAGATGTACGAGATCCCCAACGGCTGGTCGGAGGACGGCGGCACCCTCACCAGCGCGAACCTGCACGAGCGGCAGGAGGACGCCCTCGAGGCCGCGCGGCGCCTCGTGGCCGACGGCTTCGTGCACCCCGACGGCGTGACCGCGGCGCAGCCGCAGCGCAAGACCTGGCTCGTGAACGGCACCATCCGGTTCCTCGACGACACGTTCAGCGCCTGGCCGGACTTCTCCAACTACCCGCTCGGGGAGGGCTTCCGGCTCGCGGTCGTGCCGCCGCCGCTCGCCGAGGGCGGCGGCACCGCGGGCATCCACCTGGGCCCGGCCGTGCAGAACATCACGTCGATCAGCGCGAAGTCGGCCGACCGCGTCGAGGCCCTGCTCGACGTGATCAACTACCTCGCCGCGCCGTTCGGCACCGAGGAGCACCTGTTCAAGACGTACGGCATCGAGGGCGTGCACTACGAGCTCGACGGCACCGACCCCGTGCCCACCGAGAAGGGCCGCACCGAGGTGCAGCTCGGGCTCAAGTACGTCGTCGAGGGGCCGTGGGTCAACTTCCAGGCCGGCGACCCGAGCGTGGCGCAGGCCGAGCACGACGCGCAGACCGCCGTCGTCCCGACGGCGGTGAAGAACCCGACGTCCGGGCTGTTCAGCGAGACGGCCAGCCGCAAGGGCGGCCAGATCGGCGGGACGCTCGCCGCCGTGGAGACCGACATCCTCGCCGGGCGCAAGAAGGTCGCCGCCTGGCGGCCCGCCGCCGAGGCCTGGGCCAGGTCGGGCGGCGACAAGATCCGCGACGAGTACCAGGTGGCGCTCGCGGACCGGAAGAAGTCGCAGGGCTGACGGGATCGGCCCTCGGGGGGCGTGGGTGGTCGCGAGACGCCCGCGTCCCCCGTCGGTCCGAGCGGCTAGCCTCGTGCCTCGTGCACGAGGACGTGAAGAACACCCCCCACCCGCCGGCCGGACCGCTCCGTGTGGTGGTGGCCCCCGACTCGTTCAAGGGCAGCGCCACCGCGACGCAGGTCGCGCAGGCGCTCGCCGCGGGGGCCCGCGCCGCGCTGGGCGACGACGCGCGGGTGCGCGCGGTCCCGTTCGCGGACGGCGGGGAGGGGACGCTCGACGCGATCCTCGGGGCGTGGGGCGCCGACCCGCGTTCCTGCGCCACGACCGACGCGCTGGGCCGCCCGACGACGGCCCGCTACGGCGTCTCGCCCGACGGCCGCACGCTCGCCGTCGAGGCGGCCGAGGCCTACGGGCTGCCGAAGGTCGCGGACGTGCCGCTGCGCGCGCTCGACGCGACGAGCGGGGGTGTCGGCACGGTGGTCCTGGCCGCGCTCGGCGCCGCCCCGGAGGCCGAGGAAGTCGTGCTGTTCGTGGGTGGTTCGGCCTCGACCGACGGCGGGGCGGGGCTCCTGACCGACCTCGGCGCCCGCTTCCTCGACGCCGAGGGCGTCCCGGTGGCGCCGGGCGGTGGCGGCCTGCGCGCGCTGGACCGCGTCGACCTGTCCGGCGTCGACCCGCGCGCCCGGGCGCTGCGTTGGCGCATCGCGTGCGACGTGGACAACCCGCTGCTCGGCCCGCGGGGCGCGGCCGCCGTCTTCGGCCCGCAGAAGGGTGCGACGCCGGACGACGTGGCCGCGCTCGAGGAGGGGCTCGCGCACCTGGCCGGCGCGCTCGCCGCGGCCACCGGCCACGATGCGCGCGACCTGCCGGGCGCGGGCGCGTCCGGCGGGTTGCCGGTGGGGCTGTCCGCCGCGCTGGGCGCCGAGCTCGTGCCCGGCGGCGAGCTGGTCGCCGACGCCGTCGGCCTCGCCGAGGCGCTGGAGGGAGCCGACCTCGTCCTCACCGGAGAGGGGCGTCTCGACGAGCAGTCGCTGCACGGCAAGGTCGTCGACACGGTGGTGCGGCTGGTCGCCGGGCGCGCCGCCGTCGTCGTGGTCGCCGGCGGCGTCGAGCTCACGCCGGCGCAGGTCGCGGACGCCGGCATCGCGGCCGCGTTCTCCCTGGCACCCGGGCCCCGCACCCTCGCCGAGCTGTCGCGGGACGCCGTCGTGGAGCTGGAGCGCACGGCCGCGCACGCGTGCCGGCTGTTCGCCGCGGGCCGCGCGGCCCGCTGACGGGCCCACGCCCGGGAACGAACCGGGTCAGCGGCCCCCGGCGCGGCGGCGCAGGGCGTCCGCCCAACCGCGGTGGTAGCGGGCCACGACGGTGTCCGTGCCCGGTGCCCACCAGACCGCCACGGGGTCGCCGTCACGCGGCGGCTCGGTCTCGTCGTCGGACGGGCGCTGCAGGTAGGAGAACGGCTGGTCGTCCGTGCCGTCGTCGGTCGGATAGGCGACCACGCCGCTGACCAGCAGGCCCGAGCTGGTGCGCCGCTCGCGCACCATGACCGACCCGGTGACCGACCGGGCGCCGGCGGCGAACGCCTCCGCGGACCGCGCCTCGGTGCCCTGCCGCTGGTCGTCGCGGTAGCGCACCAGCGCGGCGACCGCGGTGACCATGAGGCCCGCGAGCATGCCCATGAACAGCCACAGCTCGAGCGCCCCGGAGGGGTTCTCGATCATGCGCCGCACCACGTACAGGCCGATGCTCACGACCAGCGCGGGGGCCCAGAGCCAGCGGCGCAGCCAGCCCGGCCGCGGGGGATCGGGGAACTCGTCGAGCGGGGCGTCGACGTCCTCGGCCCGCTCGACCTGCTGCCAGACGACGCTCACGACTGCAGGCTCCAGCGCCACGCGTCGGCGTTGTGACGGCCCCACCGGCCGCCGAAGTTCTTCGCCGTGACGCCGGCGCCGTTGCCGCGCACCGTGCGGGCGCGGTTGGTCCACTCCTCGACGGGCGCCTCGTCGTCGGGCAGCCCGGTCGCGGACGCCACCGCCGCGAGGCCTGCCACCAGGGCGGCGACCTCCACGTCGTCGGGGCGGCCGCGGACCACGCGCACCTCGCCGGTCACCGCGGGCCCTCCTCGTCCTCGTCACCCAGGTCGTCGTCGGTGAGCTCGTCGTCGAGGTCGTCGTCGCCGAACTCCACGGCGGCGCCGCGCGACGTCGCCCACTCGGCGACCTCGTAGCCGCCGTCGAAGAGGCGCTGGGCCACGTCGGAGCCCGCCTCGTCGAGCAGCTCCACGACCCCGTCGAGGGTGGCGGCGCCGCCCGGCGCCGGGTCGGTGACCACGAAGCCGAGGTAGAAGACCTCGGCCGGCACGGCGCCCTCGGGGGCGTCGTGCGTGTGCTCGTCGTCCTCGTCCTCGCCCTCCCACACCGAGCTCGTGAGGTCGGGGTGCATGCCGAGCCCGTCGTGCAGGGCGTCGAAGACGGCGGCGTTGAGCTGGCCCACCTGGTTCTCCAGCGCGAGCACGCGCGGGTCCTCGTCCGCCTCGGCCGCGCCGAACTCGGCGCGCACGCCGACCGCGGTCTGCACGTACTCGTGCAGGGCCGCGGCGAGCGCGTCGACCGCGCGGTGCATGGGTTCGGGGTCCACCGACCCCAGCGGGGCCGGTCCGTGCGTGGCGTCCTCGTGGCTCATCGGACGATTGTCCCCCAGCAGGTCGGTCGGGTCACAGCGGGATGTTGCCGTGCTTCTTGGGCGGCAGGCTCGCGCGCTTGGTGCGCAGGGCCCGCAGCGCGCGCACCACCTGCACGCGCGTCTCCGACGGGCGGATGACGGCGTCCACGTAGCCGCGCTCGGCCGCGTCCCACGGGTTGACGATCGCGTCCTCGTACTCGGCGACCAGGCGCGCGCGCTCCGCCTCGACGTCGCCGCCCGACTCCGCGACCTCCTTGAGCGCCGAGCGCTGCAGGATGTTCACCGCGCCGGACGCGCCCATGACGGCGACCTGCGCCGTGGGCCAGGCGAGGTTGACGTCGGCGCCGAGCTGCTTGGAGCCCATGACGATGTACGCGCCGCCGTACGCCTTGCGCGTGATGACCGTGACCAGCGGCACCGTGGCCTCGGCGTACGCGTAGATGAGCTTGGCGCCGCGGCGGATGATGCCCTGGTGCTCCTGGCCGACGCCGGGCAGGAAGCCGGGCACGTCCACGAACGTCAGCACGGGCAGGTTGAACGCGTCGCAGGTGCGCACGAACCGCGCGGCCTTCTCGGCGGCGTCGATGTCGAGCGTGCCCGCCATGGCCAGCGGCTGGTTCGCGACGATGCCCACCGACTGGCCCTCGACGTGGCCGAAGCCGATCAGCACGTTCTGCGCGAACAGCGGCTGCACCTCGAGGAACGAGTCCGGGTCCAGGACGGCCTCGACCACGGCCCGCATGTCGTACGGCTGGTTGTCGCTGTCGGGGACGATGGCGTCCAGCGCCTCGTCGTCCTCCGTGACCTCGAGCGGGGTCTCGTCCTCGGGCGGGAACGACGGCGCGTCGCCGAGGTTGTTCTGCGGCAGGTAGCCCACGAGGTGGCGGACGTAGTCGATCGCGTCGTCCTCGTCGGCGCCCAGGTAGTGCGCCACCCCGGACGTCGTGTTGTGCGTGCGCCCGCCGCCGAGGGTCTCGAAGTCGACGTCCTCCCCGGTGACCGTGCGGATCACGTCCGGGCCGGTGATGAACATGTTCGACGTGCCGTCGGCCATGACGATGAAGTCCGTCAGGGCGGGGGAGTAGACCGCGCCGCCCGCGCTCGGGCCGAGGATGAGCGAGATCTGCGGGATCACGCCGGAGGCCGCGACGTTGCGCCGGAACATCTCCGCGAACTGCGTCAGCGCGGCCACGCCCTCCTGGATGCGCGCGCCGCCGCCGTCCGAGATGCCGATGACGGGCACGCCCGTGCGCAGCGCGAGATCCTGCACCTTGGCGATCTTCTCGCCGTGCACCTCGCCGAGCGAGCCGCCGAAGACGGTGAAGTCCTGGCTGAACACGCACACCTGGCGGCCGTCGATCGTGCCGTGGCCGGTCACCACGCCGTCGCCGGCGACGCGGCGCTTGTCGAGCCCGAAGTTGCGGCTGCGGTGCATCGCCAGGGCGTCCAGCTCGACGAAGCTGCCCTCGTCGAGCAGCGCCTCGATGCGCTCGCGGGCGGTCTTCTTGCCGCGGGGGTGCTGCCGCGCCTTCGCCTTCTCCTCGGCGTCGACGACGGCCTCGGACCGGCGGCGCTCCAGGTCGGCGAGCTTGGCGGCGGTGCCGGGGCGGGGGGCGGTCTGCTCCTGGTCGCGGTCCTGGGCGGGGGTGGCGTCGTTCACCCGACCGACCCTAGTTGGTGGGTTGCCACGCATCGATGCGCGACAGGCTGCGGCGGGCCGGGATTCTTTGGAGGGACCCCACAAAGGTCGGGCGGCCCCGCGGTGGGGCACGATCGGGGGGTGAGCCGCGCACCCCTCGACGTCCCCGCTCTGCATCGCGACCTGGTCGCGCCGACGGGGCCCCTCCGCCGCCTCGACGTGGTCGAGGTCTCTGCCTCCACCAACACCGAGCTGGTGGCCGCCGTGCGCGCCGCGCCGGGCGAGTGGCCCGCCCCCGCGGCGCTCGTCGCGGAGCACCAGGCGGCGGGCCGTGGGCGCGCCGGGCGTGCCTGGGAGACCCCGCCGCGCGCCGCCCTCACCGTCTCGGTGCTGCTGCGCCCGCGGCTCGCGCCGTCCGCCCTGGGCTGGCTGCCCCTGCTCGCGGGCCTCGCCGTCGCGCGCGCCGTCGACGCCGTCGGGGTGCCCGGCGCCGCGGTGAAGTGGCCCAACGACGTGCTGCTGCGGGCCGCCGACGACGCGGCCGGGCTCGGGCCGTTCCGCAAGGTGGCGGGCGTGCTGGCCGAGGTGGTGCCGGCCCCCGCCGGCCAGGGGCCCGCCGTCGTGGTGGGCGTGGGGTTGAACGTGGACCAGCAGGCGGCCGAGCTGCCCGTCCCGACCGCGACGTCGCTCGCCCTGGCCGGGGCGGACGCCGACCGCGGCGCGCTGCTCGCGGGGCTCGTGCGGGAACTCGTCGGCGTCGTGGGCGAGCTCGAGGCCGCCGGGGGCGACCCTGTCGTGGCGGGGCTCGCGGCGCGGTACGCGGCGGCGTCGGCCACGCTCGGCACGGCCGTGCGCGCCGAGCTCGCGGGGGGCCGCGACGTGGTGGAGGGCGAGGCCGTGCGGGTGGCCGCTGACGGCGCCCTGGTCCTGGCGACGGGGGCGGGGGAGCGGACCGTCACGGCCGGCGACGTGCACCACCTGCGGGCCCAGCCGGGACACAGGTGACGCTGACTACAGTGGGGGCGTGACGAGCGACACCACCACGGGACCCGACCGGCCGATCGACGACGAGGCCCGGCGGCCCGGGGGCAGGTCGGGGGACACCGCGGCCCGGCTGGACGAGGAGATCCTCGGCGGCCCGCGCCGGTACACGCTGTGGGACCTCGTGGAGGGCACGGGCCACTCGCAGGAGTTCATCGAGAACTACTGGCGCTGGCTCGGGCTGCCGGTCACGCACCCGGACGAGGTCGGGTTCACGGACGCCGACATGGAGGCGCTGCGCGAGATCGGCGAGCTCGTGGACTCCGAGCGCCTCGACGAGCAGGCGCAGATGACGCTGATCCGCTCGCTGGGGCACACCACGGACCGGCTCGCCCTGTGGCAGGTGGAGGCGTTCGTCGAGCACCTGAGCCGCCGCGACGGCCTGGACGACGTGAGCGCGCGGCTCGCCGCCCTCGAGCGCGTGCCCGACCTGGCCGACCGGCTCTCCCGGCAGCTCGAGCACGCGTGGCGCCGCCAGCTCGCGGCGCTCACCGGCCGCCTGGCCACGGAGTTCGGTGGCGCCCGCGGCACGCACGCCGCGCACGCCGACGAGCTGCCGCTGCCGCGGGCTGTGGGCTTCGCGGACATCGTGTCCTTCACCAAGCGGACGGCTGGCCTGGGGTCGCAGGAGCTGTCGGAGTTCGTGCAGCTCTTCGAGTCGCGGGCGCGCGACGTCATCACCGAGGCCGGCGGCCGCGTCGTGAAGACGATCGGCGACGCCGTGCTGTTCGTGGCCGACGACGTCACGACAGGCGCCGAGGTGGCGCTGGGCCTGGCGGCACCGCACGCCACGGAGGCGGAGATCCCGGTGCGGGTCGGCTTCGTCTGGGGGCGGGTGCTGTCCCGGTTCGGCGACGTGTTCGGCTCCGACGTCAACCTCGCCTCGCGCATCACCGAGCTCGCGGAGCCCGCCACCGTGCTGGTGGACCCGCACACCGCGTCCCTGCTCGCGTCGTCGTCCCGCTACGCGCTGACGGCGCAGCCCGCGCAGGAGGTGCAGGGCATCGGCGAGATCACGCCGGTGCGCCTGCAGCGCGCGTACACCGGGGCCTGAGCCCCGCGACCGCGCGGGTCAGGACGCGTCGCTGCGCACCACGCGCAGGGTGCGGTCGCCGGCGGCGAGGTCGTCGAGGGCCTGCGCGGTCGCGGGGTCTGCCGGGAGCCACACCTCGACGCGCAGGTGGTCGCCGCCGCCGGGGACCAGGACCTGCGGCTCCACGCGGAGCGGCCCGGCGGTCGGGTGGGCGAGGCGCAGGACGGCGTCCCGGCCGCGGTCGGCGACGGGGCGTGCCCACCGCTCGGTGAAGGCGGCGCCGGCCAGGACCGTCAGGGCGTCCGCCAGCTCGCCGAGGGCGGGGTCGGACGGCACGGACCCGCGCTGCAGGTCGGCGACGACCCGGTCGGCGACGGCGTCCCAGTCGGGGAACACCTCGCGGGCCCGGGGGTCGGTGAGGACGGCGTGCGCCACCGTCGGCGCCCCGGCGTCGAGGAGGCCGGCGGGCGCGAGGAGCGCCCGGTAGGCGGGGGTGCACGCCAGGACGGTGCCGAACCGGTCGAGGAGCGCGGCGGGCGCCGGGGCGAGCCGGTCGAGCACCGCGCGGGTGCCCGCCGGGACGTCCTCGGCCGAGGGCACGGCCAGGCAGACGCCGGCGCCCTGCGCGTCCTTGGAGGCGAGCAGCAGCACCTGCCGCTCGTCGTGCCCGAGGCGCAGCGCGTCGGCGAGCGCGCCCATCACGGCCGGCGAGGGGCGCCGGTCGCGGCCCTGCTCCAGCCGGGTCAGGTACTCGACGCTCACGCCCGCGAGCACCGCCAGCTCCGCGCGCCGCAGCCCGGGGGTGCGGCGGCGTCCGCCGGGCGGCATGCCCACGTCCTCGGGCCGCACGGACTCGCGGTACGCGCGCAGCAGGGAGCCGAGGTCCCGCTCGATCCGGTCGGCGTCGGTCATGCGGGCAGCCTAGGCGCGCCCCGCCCCCGCAGGGTGGCCCTGCCGGGGCCAGTCCCACGGCGGCCTCCCCGGGGCACGACGGCGCGCCGAGGGTGGTGGACGTCGGGCACCGGCCGGTGCCCGACGTCCCACCTTCTGAGGAGTTCGTCATGGACCTGGGTCTGCAGGGGCGCACCGTCGTCGTCACGGGGGCGTCCGGGGGGATCGGGCGGCACGTCGCCGCGCAGTTCGGCGCGGAGGGCGCCGACGTCGTCGTCACGTACCGGGAGTCGAAGGACGACGCCGCGCGTGTCGCGGAGGAGATCGGCGGGCGCGCGCTCGTCGTGCGCTACGACCAGACCGAGGACGGCGCGGCGGAAGGGCTGCGTGACGCCGTCCTCGCCTGGACGGGGCGGGTCGACGTGCTCGTCAACAACGCGGTGACCTGGAGCCCGCCGGGTCCGGGCGGCCCGCGCGGCTTCGAGCACGTGCCCGACGACGCCTGGCTCGAGACCGTGCGGGCGAACGTCGAGGGGGCTGTGCGCCTGACCCGCGCGGTCGCGCCGACGATGCGCGCGCAGCGCTGGGGTCGGCTGGTGCACCTGTCGTCCAGCCTGGTGCGCGACGGCGACGAGGGCACGGCGTACTACGCCACCGCCAAGTCCGCGCTGCACGGGTTCAGCCGGTCGGTCGCGTTCGCGCTCGGGCGCGAGGGCGACATCCTGTCGAACGTGGTGCTGCCGGGCCTCACCCGGACGGTGCGCAACGCGGGGATCGTCGAGGCGTTCGGCGAGGCCACGGCGGCGCGCGCCCCGCTCGGTCGCCTGCTCGAGGCGCGCGAGGTGGCGACCGCGATCGTCTACCTGGGGTCGGCCGCGAACACGGGGATCACCGGCCAGGAGGTCGCGGTGACCGGCGGGGCCTGACGGACGGCTCTCAGGCCCCGCCCGCGGTGACCACGTCCGGGTCCCGCGGGTCGGGGTCGGCCTCGATGAGCGACGGGCGGTTGTTCTGCACCGACCCGACGGCGTCGCCCACCGGCCGCGTCGCCATCGCGACCTGCGGGCCGGTGACGATCCCCATCGCCTGCTCGGCGCCGACGGCCGGGTCGAGCCACGCGTCCCACGCGCCGCGGGGGAGGATCACCGGCATGCGGTCGTGGATCCGCTCGAGGTCGGGGGACGCCGCGGTCGTGACGACCGTCGCGGACACGAGCCAGCGGTCCGGGTCGTCGTCCGCCTTCGTCCGGTCGCGCCAGAACTCGTAGAGGCCGGCGAGCGCGGCGACGCCGCCGTCGTCCGGGTGGATCCAGTAGGGCTGCTTGGGCGCCTTGCTCCTCGACCCCGCCCTCGCGGGCGCTCCCGGGGGCAGGTCCAGCTTGCGCCACTCGTAGTAGCCGTCCGCCGGGAGCAGGCAGCGGCGCACGGCCAGAGGCTTGGCGAAAGCCGGCTTGTCGAGGAGCGTCTCGGAGCGGGCGTTGATCATGCGCGCGCCCACCGACGGGTCCTTCGCCCAGGACGGCACGAGACCCCAGCGGGCGAGCTGCATCGTGCGGGTGATCTCGCCGGTGCTGCCGCCTTCGAGCCGGCGCGGGCGCTCGACGACGATCCGCACGGCGTCGGTCGGCGCCACGTTCCACGACGGCGGGAGGAGGCGCGCGTCCTCGGCGATCTCGGCGAGCGCGAGGTCGTCGGAGAGGTCCTGGGCGTCGCGGAAGGACGCGTAGCGGCCGCACATGGGTCCATCGTGACGCATCCCACCGACAGCCCCGGCGACGGGGACGGGGAATCCCCTGGGCACGCTCGTATCGTTTCGATAGGATGGCGGCCATGCCCGACGACTCCGCGAGACTCCCGCGCGCCCGCTCTCCGTTCCGTTGGGTCCTCATGCTCGGCGCCCTCGCGGCGCTGCCGGCGTTCACCGTCGACATGTACCTGCCGTCCCTGCCCCAGGTGGCGGCCGACCTCGGGTCCTCCGCCTCCTTCGCGCAGCTCTCGGTGTCCGTCATGCTCCTCGGCGGCGCGCTCGGCCAGCTCACCATCGGCCCGCTGTCCGACCGGTACGGGCGGCGCGCGCCGCTCATGTGGGGCCTCGCGCTGCACGTCGTGACGTCGCTGCTGTGCGCCGTCGCGCCCAACATGACCGTGCTGGTGGGCCTGCGCCTCCTGCAGGGCTTCTTCAACGCCGCCTGCGGCGTCGCCGCCATGGCCGTCGTGCGGGACCGCTTCGTCGGGGCCGAGGCCGCGCGCATCCTGTCCCGCCTCATGCTGGTCATCGGCGTCGCGCCGATGCTCGCGCCCACGTTCGGCTCCGCCGTCGCGTCCGCGGCCGGCTGGCGCTGGGTCTTCGGCGTCCTGGCGCTCGCGGGCGTCGCGATGGCGGTCGTCGTGTGGCGCTTCATGCCGGAGACGCTGCCCGCCGTGCGGCGCCAGACCGGCGGCACGCGCAGCGTGTTCGCGGGCTACCGGACCCTCGTCAAGGACAAGCAGTTCATGGCGCTCGCGGTGATCCCCGGGCTCGGGCAGGCCGTGCTGATGAGCTACGTCGTGGGCTCGCCGTTCATCTTCCAGGAGGGCTACGGCCTCACCCACGGGCAGTTCTCCCTGTTGTTCGCGGTCAACGGGCTCGGGCTGGTGCTGTCCGCGCAGGTGAACGCCGCCCTGGTGCGCCGGGTCGCGCCGATCCGGCTGCTGCGGGCGGCGCTGGCGATCCAGGGCGTCGTCGGCGTCGGCCTGCTGGTGGTCGCGCTGACCGGCGCGGGCGGCCTCGTCGGGCTGCTCGCCATGCTGTGGCTGGTGCTCGCCTTCCAGGGACTCGTGCCCGCCAACGCGTCGGCCATCGCGCTGTCGCGCCACGGCGAGCGCGCGGGCACCGCCGCGGCCGTCATCGGCGCGGTGCAGTCCGGCATCGCCGGCCTGGTCTCCCCGCTGGTCGGCGTGCTCGGCGGCGACGCCGTCGCCATGTCCTGGGTGATGCTCGCCGCGCTCGCGTGCGCCATCGCCGTCCTCGCGTTCGCCACCCCCGCCTACCGCAAGGACGGCTGGGTCAAGCTGGCCTGACCGGCCACCGCTCCGCCGAACAGGCGGTGGGGGGGGCTCGGCGGGTGGGGGGAAGGGGGAAAAGGAGCACACTCAAACGAGAGAGAAAAGCGAAACAGGAAGAAAGAGAGGCAAAAAAGCACCCAACACC
>NZ_JBSGUW010000008.1:201990-242655 GCF_053608125.1 Isoptericola sp. NPDC055063
GCGGCTGGGCCTTTATTTTTGTCGTTGTTTCGCTCGTCGTGGGCGGGAGGGTGGTTGTGGGGGCCGTACTGTGCCCCCACCCATCTTTGTTTGGTCACCGGCCGGGGGCGCTACGCGAAGGCGAACAGCGGGCCGAACGCCACCACGACCAGCGCCGCCCACACCGCGTAGAGGGGCAGGAAGCGCGTCTGCCACCGGGTCAGCGCGCCGAACGGAGCGCGCTCGCGGACGAACCCGAGCAGCAGCCAGCCCGAGCGGCCCAGGTGCACCAGCAGCAGCAGGTTCAGCCCGAGGGCGGCCGCCTTGTTGGGGCTGACGCCGAACTCGGCGATGCGGGTGAGCATGGCGGTGAGCGCGACGGCGTCGACGGCGAGCGCCGCGACGACGAGGGCCAGCTGCAGGGCGTCGAACCACCCCGCGCGGGCGAGCGAGTCGCGCGCCGACACCGAGTACAGCAGCAGGCACAGCACCAGCACGAGGATCGCGTCCATGAGGATGAGCAGCTCGCGGTCCGCGCCCGCGAGGTCGCCGGCCGTGAGCAGCACGACGAGCGTCACCAGCAGCATCACGAGGGTCAGCGGCGTGAAGACGCGCGTGAGCACCGGCGCGATGTTCTCCACCACGTCCTGCTTCGCCTCGACCAGCCAGGCGGCCACGACGACGGCGCCGGGCACGGCGAACGGCAGGATCCAGCCCTCCATCGCGGGCTCGATGTCGACGCCGACCAGGCTGAGGGTGGCGCCGGTGAGGCCGAGCAGCACCCCGCCGCCGATGGCCAGGAGCGTCACGTACACGACCAGCTCCCCGGTGAACCGGGCGAAGTCCATCCGCGGCTCCTGCGCCCGCCACCGGCCGCCCACGTAGGTGACGCCCACGAGCGCCCACAGCACCACCGGGGCGTGGATCGCCGCCAGCAGCACCGTGGAGCCGCCCGGGGCGTAGGGGTAGACGTTGAGCACCACGGCCAGGACGGCGTACGGCACCAGCAGCGCGAGCAGCACGCGCCACGACACGCGGCGCTTCCACGCGAAGTACGCGGCCATGAACGGCGCCGTGAGCAGCGGCAGGTTGCGCAGCAGCGCGGTGTCCTCGTGGATCGCGGTGAGCCCGACCTTCGCGGCGACGCCCGCGCCCACGGCCAGCGCGAGCACGACGGCGAGCTCGCGCCACGTCGGGCCGGCGGCGTCGTGCTCGGGCGCCTCGGGCACCAGCACGAGCTGCTTCCAGAGCCGCTCGGAGTGCTCCCGGGCGAACTCGCGCGAGACGGCGTCCAGGTTGCCCATCCGGCGCACGGCGACGAGGAACGCCTCGTCGTCGTCGAGCCCCGTGGCGACGAGGTCGGCGACCCGCCCGCGCAGGTGGTCCTCCATCTCGTCCACGTCGGCGGCGGAGATGGCGCGGCGCCGCTGGACGTACGAGCGCCACTGGTCGATCTGCGCCTCCAGGCGCTCGTGCGGCCCGGCCATCAGGCCCACCCGTCGGCGGTCGCGGGACGCGGGGCGGACGCCTGCGCGGCGTGCCAGACGTGCTGCAGCACGTCGGCGACGACGGACCACTGCTGTTGCCGCTCGGCGAGCGCCTGCCGCCCGGCCGAGGTGATCGCGTAGTGCTTGCGGCGGCGGCCGGCCTCGGACGTGCCCCAGGAGGCGACGACGAGCCCCAGCCGCTCGAGGCGGTGGAGCAGGGGGTAGAGCATCCCGTCGGTCCATTGCATGCGGCCGCCCGAGAGCTCGGTGACGCGCTTGAGGATGGCGTACCCGTACGACTCGCCCTCGGCCAGGATGCCGAGCACGAGCGGGGTGGCCGACGCCGCCACCAGGTCCTTGTCGAAGCGCACGGCGCCTCCCGATGTCTTGAGCTGCGATTGTCTTGAGCTGCTATGTCTAGTACTGCTAGGCATTCGTAACCTAACAGATCTAGGGGTGAGCGGGCAGGGGTACCGGGCCACGGGATCGTCATCCAGCGGACCTTCAGGGTTCATCCGGGGTTGGGGGTGACGTCGCGGGGCGTCGGTGTCATCGGTCCATGACTCGTTCACTGAGGCACGCCCGCACGCTCCGCGCCGTCGCCGCGGGGACCGCCGCCGTCGTCGCGCTCACGGCCGCGAGCTCCGCGGCCGCCGCCGGCCCCCATCCCGGCGGTGCCGGCGGCGACGGCCACGGCCGGCCCGGCACGAACCACCAGGTCACGACGCACCAGGTCACGACGCACCAGGTCACGACGCACCTGGTCCCGACGCTGGAGGGGCGCGCCACCCTCTCCGCCGACCACCTCGCCGACGGCCCGCCGTCGGGCGCCGCGGCGTCGCCGGGCAACGGCCGGCAGGGCCCGTGGGACGGCCAGGTGATCCCCGGCTTCTCCGCGATGGTCGACAACGGGGACGGCACGTTCTGGGCCCAGCCGGACAACGGCTTCGGCGCGAAGGGGAACTCCGCCGACTTCCTCCTGCGCAGCTACCTCGTGAAGCCCGACTGGGACACGGGGCGGGAGGGGGCGCAGGGCGGTTCGGGCGAGATCGAGGTGCTCGACCACCTCTCCTACAACGACGCGAACGGCCTCCTCGACTTCGACATCGTCAACGGCGACACCCCGGAGCGGCTGCTGACCGGCGCGGACCTCGACATCGAGTCCGTGGCGCGCGCCGACGACGGCACGCTGTGGGTGGGCGACGAGTTCGGGCCCTTCCTGCTGCACTTCGACTCGGGCGGCACGCTCCTGGAGAAGCCGTTCCCGCTGCCGGGCGGTCGCAAGTCGCCGCAGAACCCCTACCTCGCGGACGGCGAGACGCCCACCGTGCGCGCCAGCCGTGGCTTCGAGGCGATGGCCCGCTCCGGCCGCTACCTGTACCCGGTGCTCGAGGGCGCGCTGACCACGGACACCGACCAGCGCCGCCGCGTGATCCACGAGTTCGACACGCGCCGCGGGCAGTACACGGGCCGCACCTGGGCCTACCAGGCCGACCAGGAGGCGAACGTCGTCGGCGACGCGTTCACGGTCGGCAGGAACCGGCTCTGGGTGGTCGAGCGCGACGACTTCGAGGGCCCGGCGTCGGTGAGCAAGCGCGTCTACGAGATCGACCTCACGCGCACCGAGCCCGACGGCGACGGCGGCCGCTACGTCCGCAAGGAGCTCGTCCTGGACGCGCTGCGGGTGGACAACCCGCGCGGCATCGACGCGGGGGAGGGCTACGGCCTCGGCGAGACGTACGCCCTGCCCGTGCAGTCCTTCGAGACGGTGCTGCGCCTGCGCGACGGCCGCATCCTCCTCGCCAACGACAACAACTACCCGGGCAACGCCGCGCGGAACCCGGGCACGCCGGACGACACCGAGATGGTCGTCATCGACCTGAAGAAGACGCGCACCCGGGACGACGGCGTGACCGTCATCGGGCACCGCGGCGCGTCCGGCGACCGGCCGGAGCACACCCTGGCCTCCTACGAGCAGGCGATCCTGCAGTGCGCGGACGTCATCGAGCCCGACGTCGTGGCCACCAAGGACGGCGTGCTCGTCGCCCGGCACGAGAACGAGATCGGCGGCACCACCGACGTCGCCCAGCACCCCGAGTTCGCCGACCGACGCACCACGAAGACCATCGACGGCTCGACGGTGACCGGATGGTTCACCGAGGACTTCACCCTCGGGGAGCTGCGCACCCTGCGCGCCGTCGAACGCCTGCCGAAGGTGCGGCCGGAGAACACGGCCTTCGACGGGCTGTACCAGGTGCCCACCCTCGACGAGGTGCTCGACCTCGCGCGGCACTCCGAGACCTGTGACGGCCGGCCGGTCGGCGTGGCCCCCGAGACGAAGCACCCGACCTACTTCGACTCCGTCGGCCTGTCGCTGGAGGCGCCGCTCGTGGCCGCGCTGCGCGCGAACGGGCTCGACTCGCGCCGCGCGCCGGTGGTGGTGCAGTCGTTCGAGACCGGGAACCTGCGCGAGCTGGACCGGCGGACCGACGTGCGGCTCGCCCTCAACGTCTCGGCGAGCGGCGCCCCGTACGACCTGGTCGCCGCCGGCGACCCGCGCACGTACGCCGACCTGGTGACGCCGGCCGGGCTGCGCGGCGTCGCCCGGTACGCCGACATCGTGAGCCTGGAGAAGAACGTCGTCGTGCCGCGCACCGCGGCCGGCACGCTCGGGCGGCCCACCCCCGTGGTGCGCGACGCGCACCGGGCCGGGCTCGAGGCGTACTCCTGGACCTTCCGCGCCGAGAACCAGTTCCTGCCTGCCGAGCTGCGCTCGTCGGCGGACCCGACCGCCCACGGCGACCTGGCCGCCGAGCTCGACACCTTCCTCGGCACCGGCCTCGACGGCGTCTTCTCCGACCAGCCCGGGCTCGCCGTCGCCGCGGTCGCGGCGCGGCGCTGACGCTCCGTCCACCGTCCGGCGGGCGCGCGAGGGACACCGGGTGAAACCGCTGTCCCTCGCGCGTCCGCGCTGCTCAGGCCCTAGGATCGCGCTGTGCGGACACTGCCGCGGCACGCGACCTCCCTCGCCTCGCACCGGGTCGTCCGCTCGATCGCCCTCGTCGTCACCGCGGTGGTGGCGTTCGGGTCGGCGGCGGCGGTCGCGTCGTTCGTCGACCTGCGCTCCCAGATCGGGGTGTCCGACGTCGACGGCCTCCTCGCCGAGGACGACCGCCCGCCCGCGGTCGCCACCGAGCAGGACCCGAGCGACCCGTTCGCCGGCAAGGACCTCAACATCCTGGTGATGGGCACCGACTTCCGCGACGAGGCCAACGCCAAGATCGCGGGCGCGGGCGACGAGTTCCACTCCGACACCACGCTGCTCGTGCACATCTCCGGCGACCGCAGCCGCATCGAGGCCGTGTCGATCCCGCGCGACTCGCTTGTCGACATCCCGTCGTGCAGGCTCCCCGGCGGCGGCCAGACCGCGCCGCACACGAACGCCATGTTCAACACCGCGTTCGCCCTCGGCGGCGGGCCGGGCAAGGACGTCACCGGCGCGGCGGCCTGCACCATCCACACCGTCGAGAAGCTCACCGGCGTGCGCATCGAGGACCACGTCGTCGTGCAGATGACGGGCGTGATCGGGGTCGTCGACGCGATCGGCGGCGTCACCATGTGCCTGCCCGAGGCGGTCAAGGGCAAGCGGGTGGACCTCGACCTCAAGGCGGGCCGCCAGACGCTGGACGGCACCACCGCGATCAACTTCCTGCGCGCCCGCAAGGGCGAGGGCATGGGGCTCGAGATCGGCAGCGACCTCAAGCGCATCGAGCGGCAGCAGGCGTTCTTCGACGCGACGATGCGCCAGATCCTGTCGCAGAACGTCATCACCGACTCGCCCCGGCTCTACCGCATGGTGCGGGAGATCCTCGGCTCCATCTCCACGGACCCCGACCTCGCCAGCCCGACGGCGCTCGCCGGCCTCGCGTGGAGCATCCGCGACATCGACCCGGCGCGGATCGTCTTCACGTCCGTGCCCGTCGTCGACTCGGTGAGCCAGCCCGGGCGGGTGGAGTGGACCTCCGCCGCCGACGAGATCTGGGCGCGCATCCGCGCCGACAAGGCCCCGCCCGGCATGCCCGGCGCCGGGAAGAAGAAGGGCTCCCCGGCGTCGTCCTCGTCGACGCCCGGCAGTTCGACGCCCGGCAGTTCGACGCCCGGCGGCTCGACGCCCGACGCCACCCGCGTCGACGACGACGTCCTGTCGCCCGACGACGGGTCGAGCTCTTCCGGGGAGTCTTCCGGGCCGTCGTCCACGCCGTCGCCCAGCCCGTCGCTGCTGCCCGGCGTCTGCGCCTGACGCCCCTGGGAGGTCAGCGCTGGGGGAGGACCCGTCGTGCCTCCGTGCGCAGGGCGTCCGTCACGCGGTCGAGCACCTGGGAGCGCAGCTTCCACTGCTGCAGGTAGACGGGCACCTCGACGACGGCGTCGGCGGCGAGGGCGCGCACCTCGCCCCGCTCGAGGGCGTCGCCGAGCACGGGGAACCGGGCGCCCGGTCCGGGCAACGGGCCCCACATGCCCCAGCCGAGGCCGCGGCGGACGGCGTCGAGGAACTCCGCCGTGCTCGGCACGTGGTGGCGCGGCGGGTCGGGCACGGGGGAGCCGGCCGCGGCGGCGACCTCGCGCAGCCAGGCGTCCTGCAGGTCGTCGGCGCGGTCGAAGACGACCATCGGGGCGCGGTCGAGGGCCTCGGGCGTGGCGCCGTCGGGGAACCACCGCTCGATGACGGCGGGCGTCGCCGCCGGCCGGTAGCGCGTGATCCCGAGCAGGGCGGAGCTGCAGCCCTGCACCGGCTCCCGCTGGGACGTGACGGCGGCCATGACCACGCCCGCGGGCAGCAGGTCCACGGTGCGGTCCTGGTCCTCGCGGTGGAGGTCGAAGCAGACCCCCTCCACCCCGGCGAGGGCGGGCAGCACCCACGTGGCCAGCGAGTCCGCGTTCACGGCCAGCGGCACGGTGACAGGTCGGGACGCGTCGGCCTCGTCGGTGCCGGCCGCACCCGGTCCGAGGGCGTGGCTCGCCTCCGCGCCGAGCAGCTCCACCTGCCGCGCCAGGCGCAGCAGCGTGCCGCCCGTCGCGGTCGGCGTGACCGGCCGGCTGCGGCGCACCAGCACCGACCCCGCGGCGTTCTCCAGTGCGCGCACGCGCTGGCTCACCGCCGACGGCGTCACGTGCAGCGCGCGGGCGGCGCCCTCGAACGAGCCCTCCGTGACGACGGCGGCCAGTGCCTCGAGCTGGCGGGAGTCCCAACGCATGGCCCCTACCGTAGATGAAGCAACGCTTGATCAGATGAAGGAACCGTAGATGGACTTCATCGTCCGACCTGCCTAGCGTCGTGCCGTGCTCACCGTCCTCGCCGGCCTCGGCTTCGGCCTGTCCCTCATCGTCGCCATCGGCGCCCAGAACGCGTTCGTGCTGCGTCAGGGCGTGCGCCGCGAGCACGTCGGCCTCGTCGTCGCCGTCTGCGCCGCCTCGGACGTCGTGCTCTACGCCGCGGGGACCGCCGGGCTGGGCGCGCTGGTCGTGAGTCACCCCGTCGTGGTGGAGGTCGCACGCTGGGCGGGCGCCGTCGTCGTCCTCGGGTACGGGGCGCTCGCCGCGCGGCGGGCCTGGCGGGGCGACGAGGCGGGACTGGCCGCCGCGTCGGACGGCGCCGTCCCGGACGCGGGGCGCCGCGCGCGCCCGGTGCTGCTCACGGCGCTCGCGCTCACCTGGCTCAACCCGCACGTGTACCTGGACACCGTGGTCCTGCAGGGGTCGCTCGCCGCGTCGTACGGCGACGCGCGCTGGCTCTTCACCGCCGGGGCCGTCGTCGCGAGCGTGCTGTGGTTCGCCGGCCTCGGGTACGGCGCGCGGCTGCTCGCCCCGGTGCTCGCCCGGCCGGGGGCATGGCGGGTCGTCGACGGCGTCGTCGCCGCGATCATGCTGGTCGTCGCCGTGAGCCTGGTGCTGCCCGCGCTCGCGGCGTAGCCCTACGACGCGAGGCGGTGCAGGCGGCGGGTGGCGTCGCGCAGCACGTCCTCGCGCTTGACGAACGTGAACCGCACGCGTGACGCGAGCGCCGCCGCCGTCGTTGAGCCCGGGAGGCAGAACGCCGACACCGGCACGCCGACCACGCCCGCGAGGTCCGGCAGGCGGCGGCACAGCTCGTGGCCGTCCGGCTGCCCCAGAGGTGCGCCGTCCGCCACGACGAAGTAGGTGCCCTGCGGCACGACGACGTCGAACCCGGCGGCGGTCAGCCCCTCGCACAGCAGGTCGCGGCGGGAGGCGAGCGACGCCGCGAGCGCCCGCGGCGCCTCGTCGTCTGCCAGGGCGCGGGCGATGGCGGGCTGGAACGGCGCACCCGAGGTGTAGGTGAGGAACTGCTTCACCGTGCGCACGGCGGTGACGAGCTCCGCCGGCCCGTGCACCCAGCCGACCTTCCAGCCGGTGAGGCTGAACGTCTTGCCGCTGGAGGAGACGGTGAGGGTGCGGCCCGCCATGCCGGGCAGCGTGGCGATCGGGACGTGCACGGCGTCGTCGAAGGTGAGGCGCTCGTACACCTCGTCCGTGAGCACGAGGGCGTCGACGTCGCGCGCGACGGCCGCGACCTGCTCCAGCTCGGCGCGCGTGAGGACGGTGCCCGTGGGGTTGTGCGGCGTGTTGAGCACGATGAGGCGCGTGCGCGGGCCGGCCGCCGCGCGCAGGGCGGCGGCGTCGAGCCGGAACCCGTCGGCGGTGAGCGGCACGGGCACGTGCGTCGCACCGGCCAGCGCGATGCCCGCCGCGTGCGAGTCGTAGAACGGCTCGAGCGTGATGACCTCGTCGCCCGGGCCGGCGAGCGCGAGGATCGACGCGGCCAGCGCCTCGGTCGCGCCGGTCGTGACCAGCACCTGCGTGTCCGGGTCGACGTCGAGACCGTAGTGGCGGTGCTGGTGGTCGGCGATCGCGCGCCGCAGCTCGGGCACACCGTCGCCGGGGGAGTACTGGTTGCGGCCGGCGTCGATCGCGTCCTTGGCGGCCTGGCGGACGAACTCCGGGCCGTCGACGTCGGGGAACCCCTGGCCCAGGTTGATCGCGCCCGCGCGGGCGGCGAGCGCCGTCATCTCCGCGAAGATCGTCTGGGCCACGGCGCCGTCGGCGCCGAGCAGCCCCGTCGCGCGCGCGACGTCGGTCCAGCGGCCGGTCGGAGGAGAGGTCGGCATGGGCCGACCCTAGCCCCGCGGCGACGGGTCCCCGCCACCGCGGGGCCCAGCATCTGAGACGGCCGGGGCGGGGTTCCGACGGGCGTCGGACGGGGCGTCGCGCCTGGTCACGGGGATCGACGGACCGGCGGGGGCCCGCCGCGGGCGAGGTTCTCCACAGGGCGTCCTCAGGCAGTTGCCCGAGACCCCTATCCTGGTCCCTCCTTGCCGCCCGGCGCACCGCCGGACTCGACGAGAGGTCACCGATCAGTGTCGATCGACACGCTTGCGCCGACCGGCGCCGCAGCGATCCTCGAGCACGAGGTCCGCGAGCTCGTCCGACGTCGGGCGCTCGACCCCGTCCGCGACCGCGCGGGCCTCGAGCGACTGGCCGCGGAGGCCGCCGCCGACTACTCGGACCGTGCCGCCCGCGGGCTCGTGCCCGCCCTCGCCGACCCGCAGGGCGCGACGCGGGCCGTCGTCGACGCCCTCGGCGGCCTCGGGCCGCTGCAGCGCTACCTCGACGACCCCGAGGTCGAGGAGATCTGGATCAATGAGCCGGCCAAGGTGTTCGTCGCGCGGCGCGGCGTGCCGGAGCTGACCACCACGATCCTCACCGCCGTACAGGTGCGCGACCTGGTGGAGCGGATGCTCAAGGCGTCCGGCCGCCGCCTCGACCTCAGCAGCCCGTTCGTCGACGCGTCGCTGCCGGGCGGCGAGCGACTTCATGTCGTGATCCCCGACGTCACCCGCAGCCACATGGCCGTGAACATCCGCAAGCACCTGGTGCGCGCTGACCACCTCGACCACCTGGTGCGCCTGGGCTCGCTCACGCCGCACGCGGCGGCATTCCTCGATGCGGCCGTGCGGGCCGGGCTGAACGTCCTGGTCTCCGGCGCGACGCAGGCGGGCAAGACCACGATGCTCAACGCGCTCGCGGGCTCGATCCCGACCGGTCAGCGGGTGATCTCCTGCGAGGAGGTCTTCGAGGTGCGGTTCGCCGCGCGCGACCACGTCGCGATGCAGTGCCGCCAGCCGAGCCTCGAGGGCACCGGCGAGATCCCGCTGCGACGCCTCGTGAAGGAGGCGCTGCGGATGCGGCCGGACCGTATCGTCATCGGCGAGGTGCGCGAGGCGGAGAGCTTCGACCTGCTCGTCGCGCTCAACGCCGGGATCCCCGGCATGTGCACCGTGCACGCCAACTCGGCCCGTGGGGCGGTCACGAAGATGTGCACGCTGCCGCTGCTGGCGGGGGAGAACGTCTCGGACCGCTTCGTGGTGCCGACCGTGGCGTCGGCGATCGACCTCGTGGTGCACCTCGACGTCGCCGCCGACGGGTCGCGGCAGGTGCGGGAGGTGGTGGCCGTGACGGGCCGGGTCGAGGGCGACCGCGTCGAGACCGCCGGGATCTTCCACCGGCGACCCGCGGACCTGGGCGGCGACCTCGTGCGCGGCGACGGCTTCCCGCCCGGCGAGGAGCGGTTCGCGCGCGTCGGCGTGGACGTGCGGTCGATGCTCGCGGGAGGCCGCTGATGGGGGTCGTCGTCGGGCTGCTGCTCGGCGCGGGCCTGGTGTGCGTGTGGCTGTCGTGGTGGGAGCCGGCCGAGAAGTCGCGGCGCCGCGGCGGCCGGGGCGCCGTCGTGCAGGACCTGCTGGTGCAGGCGGGGGCGCCGTCGGTGACCCCGGCGGCCCTGTGGTGGCTCAGCGGTATGGCCGGCGTCGTCGTCCTGCTCGCGGGGCTGGCGCTCACCCGGTCGCCGGCGATCTCGGCCTGCTTCGCGCTGATGGCCGTCGTCGCGCCCGAGGCGCTCGTTCGGGTGCGCGCCCGCCGGCGCCGTCGGGACCTGCGCGAGGTCTGGCCCGAGGTGGTCGACCACCTCGCGTCCGGCGTGCGAGCCGGCCTGTCCCTGCCCGAGGCCGTGGCGCAGCTCGGGGAGCGCGGCCCGGCCGAGCTGCGCGAGGCGTTCGCCCGGTTCGCGGCAGACTACCGCGCCACGGGTCGCTTCGGTGAGTGCCTGGACCTGCTCAAGGCGCGCCTCGCCGACCCGGTCGCCGACCGCATCATCGAGGCGCTGCGGCTGACGCGCGAGGTCGGTGGCACGGACCTCGGCCGCCTGCTGCGGACGCTGTCGTCGTTCCTGCGCGAGGACGCCCGCACCCGCGGCGAGCTCGAGGCGCGGCAGTCGTGGACCGTCAACGGCGCGCGCCTCGCCGCCGCGGGGCCGTGGGTCGTGCTGGCGTTCCTCGCGTCACGGCCGGAGACGGCGCAGGCGTACAACTCGGCGGCCGGCGTGGCGGTGCTGGCCGCGGGCGCCGCCACCTCCGCCGTCGCGTACTGGCTGATGCGCCGCATCGGGCGGCTGCCCGAGGAGGGGCGGGTGCTGCGGTGATCGACCGGTGGTTCTCCCTCACGGGCGCGCTCGTGGGCCTGCTCGGCGGGCTCGGCGTCCTCCTCGTGGTCGCGCGGCTGCGCGCCCGCCGCGTGACGCTCGACCAGCGCCTCGCCCCGGCCCTGCGCCCGCGCGACGCCACGTCCGGCCTGCTGCGCGAGCAGCCGGTGCACACGCCGTTCCCGGCCCTCGAGCGGCTGCTGGCACCCTGGGTCGCGGACGCCGCGCACTGGTTCGACAAGCTCGGGTCCACGCGGGCGGACGTGCGCCGCCGCCTCGACCGTGCCGGTCGGGCGGAGACGGTCGAGGCGTTCCGCGCCCGGCAGGTCGTCTCGGTCGCGCTCGGCCTGGCGGCCGGGCTCGTGCTGGCGCTGCTGCTCGCCGCGGTGCGGGGGTCCTCCGTGGTGCCGCTCTCGGCCCTCGTCCTGCTGTGCGGGGCGGTCGGCTTCGTCCTGTGCGACCAGTGGCTCAGCCGTGCCGTGCGCCGCCGCGAGGAGCGGATGCTGGCCGAGTTCCCCACGATCGCCGAGCTGCTCGCCCTGGCCGTCACCGCCGGCGAAGGCCCCGTGCCCGCCCTGGAGCGGGTCGCGTCCACGGCACGCGGCGAGCTGTCGGGCGAGATCTCCGCCATGCTCGCGGACGTCCGGGCCGGCGCGCCGATCGCGGGAGCGCTCACCACCATGGCCGACCGGACGGGCCTGCCCTCGCTCACCCGGTTCGCCGAGGGTGTCGCCGTCGCCCTGGAGCGCGGCACCCCGCTCGCGGACGTGCTCCGCGCGCAGGCCCAGGACGTGCGGGAGTCCGGCAGGCGCGCCCTCATGGAGGCAGGGGGCAAGAAGGAGGTCGCGATGCTCGTCCCGGTCGTCTTCCTCATCCTGCCCATCACCGTCGTCTTCGCCGTGTTCCCCTCCCTCGCCACCCTCCGGATCGGCCTGTGACCGTGCTCGCCGACCACCGACCCAACCGCCGCCGCGCGGTGCCACCGAAAGGACCGACCATGCAGCAGCACGAGACCGAGAACCGGCCCCACGACCGCCCGGCCGCGGACGACCCGGAGCGGGGCGACGTGCCGGGGTGGGTGCTCGTCACCCTCATGACGGCGGGCTTGGTCGTCGCGCTCTGGGCGATCGCCGGGCCGCTGCTGGAGGGCGCGTTCACCCAGGCGATCTCGAGCGTCACGGGTCGCTGACGTGGCGATCGGCCGGCTGCACCACCTGGTCGTCGACTGCCCCGACCCGAGGGCGCTCGCGGAGTTCTGGTCGGCGGTGCTGGGCCAGGACGTCACGTACGCGGACGACGACTTCGTCGTGGTCGCGCGCAACGACCGGCACTCCGGCCTGGCGTTCCAGCGCGCGCCCGACCACCGGCCGCCGGACTGGGGCGACCCGGACCGCCCGCAGCAGATGCACCTCGACGTCATGGTCGACGACGTGGCCGAGGCCCACGAGCGGGTCCTCGCCCTCGGGGCGCGCCGCCTCACGGGCGCCGCGCCGGGCGCGGGCGAGGGTGACGTGTACGCCGACCCGGCCGGTCATCCGTTCTGCCTGGTCCCGCGCCCCGGGTGGGCGCCGCCGGTCGCCGACGAGCGCTCGTGACCCGCGACCGGGACAGGCGCCGGGAGCCGCGGGCGGAGGTGACGGACGGCGAGGCGGGCTCGGCCGTGGCCGAGTTCGTCATGGTCTCGGCCCTGGTGCTCGCGCTGTTCCTCGGCGTCGTGCAGGTGGCGCTGGCGATGCACGTGCGGGCCCTGTCGATCGACGCGGCGGCGGAGGGCGCGCGCGTGGCGGCGCGCGCGGACCGGGACCTCGCGAGCGGCGCCACCCGGACTCGCGACCTCCTCACCGCGGCGCTCGGCAGCCGGTACGCCGACGACGTGTCGGTGCGCAGCACGGTGCAGGACGGGCTCGACGTCGTGGAGGTCACCGTGCAGGTGCCGCTGCCCGTCGTCGGGCTGCTCGGCCCGTCGGGCGTCCTCACCCTGCGCGGCCACGCCCTGGAGGAGGCGTGAGCGCCCGCGCCCCGGGAGGTCGCGGCACCGACCTGCACGCCACCAACGCGGACGAGCTCGGCGCCGCCGCGGCGTCCGGCCGCGAGGTCGACCCCGAGTCCGGGGCTGCGCTGGTCGAGTTCCTGGGCACGGCGGTGCTGCTGCTGGTGCCGCTGGTGTACCTGGTGCTCACGGTCGCGCAGGTGCAGGCGGGCGCGTTCGCGGTGGAGGGCGCGGCCCGGGAGGCGGGCCGCGCCATGGTCACGGCCGACTCGTCGGCCGCGGGCGCCGAGCGGGCGCAGGCCGCCGCGGGCATCGCTCTCACGGACCAGGGCTTCGACGTCGGCGACGGCGCGGTGTCGCTCGAGTGCTCGGCGGACCCGTGCCTGACGCCGGGCGCGACCGTCGGCGTGCGCACCCGGCTCGAGGTCCCGCTGCCGTTCGTGCCCGAGGCGTTGCGCGGCTGGGTGCCGCTCGAGATCCCCGTCACGTCGACGCACGTCGCGACGGTCGACGAGTACGGGCAGGCGCGCCCGTGACCGCGCGGGACCGTGCGGCCCGGGGCTCGGACGAGGACGGCCGCATCATGCTGCTCACGGCGGGGATAGTGGCCCTGGCGTTGATGATCGTCGGCATGGTGGCCTCGGCGACGGCTGTGCACCTGGACCGCAAGCACCTGTTCGACCTCGCGGACGCGGTCGCCGCCGACGCCGCGGACGCGGTGCCGCGCGAGCGGCTCCTCGCCGGCGGGGCGCCGGCTCCCGAGGGGGAGGCGGTGCTCCGGCTCACCGCGGCGGACGTCGAGGCGTCCGCGCGCGCCTACCTCGCCGCGCACCCCGACCAGGCGGCGGGGCTGGACGGGCTGCGGGTCGTGGAGGCGTCGGCCCCGGACGGCCGGACGGCGCAGGTGGGGCTCACGGCGACGTCCCACCCGCCGCTGCTGCGCTGGTTCACCGACGCCGTCGGGGGAGGGTTCACGGTCGCGGCGACGTCGTCCGCGCGTGCCGGCTGAGTCGTCGGCCGAGTCGCCTGCCGAGTCACCGGCCGAGTGTGGAACTTCCCACACCGCGAAAAGACGCATCTGAGATTCCGATTTGGCTAGCCTGCGGGTGTGCAGCTCACCGCGTTCACCGACCTCGGCCTGCGCATCGTCATGCGCCTGGCCGTGCTCGACGCCGAGGAGTCCGCGACCACCCGCGCCCTCGCCGCGGAGCTGAACGTGCCCGCGGCGCACGCGGCCAAGGTCGTCACGCGGCTCGGCCGGCTCGGCGTCGTCGACGCGCGCCGGGGCCGCGCGGGCGGCCTGAGGCTGGCCGACGGCGCCCGGGCGGTGTCCGTCGGGTTCGTCGCCCGCTCGCTAGAGGGCGACGGGGAGGTCGTCGAGTGCGAGGGCGCGAACCCGTGCCCGCTGCGGGGCGGGTGTCGCCTGCGCGGCGCGCTCGCCCGCGCCCGCGAGGCGTTCTTCGCCGCGCTCGACCCGGTGACGATCTCCGACGTCGCCGCGGAGCCCACCCGGGACCTGCTGCTGCAGATCGGCACCCGCCCGCCCGGCTGAGACCTCCGGCGCCGACGCCCGCGCGACGCCGCCGGGCGCCCACGACGGAACCCGTAGAACAGACAGGAGTCACCCATGCTCACCCCCGAGTCCGCCGCCGTCGTCCGCGCCACGCTGCCCGTGATCGGCGGCGCGATCGGCGACATCACGCCGGTGTTCTACCGCCGCATGTTCGCCGCCCACCCCGAGCTCGAGCGCGACCTGTTCAACCGCGGCAACCAGGCCCGCGGCGACCAGCAGCGCGCCCTCGCGGGGGCCATCGCGGCGTACGCGACGCTTCTCGTGGACGACGGGCCGGACCCCCGCACGGTGCTGGCGCGCATCGCGCACAAGCACGCCTCGCTCGGGATCCTCCCGGAGCAGTACCCGACCGTGCACGAGCACCTGTTCGCCGCCATCGTGGAGGTGCTCGGCGAGGCCGTCACGCCCGAGGTCGCCGCCGCGTGGGACGAGGTCTACTGGGACATGGCCGACGCCCTCGTCGAGATCGAGCTGGGCCTGTACGCCGAGACGGGTGTGGCCCCCGGCGACGTCTGGCGCACGGTGACGGTCTCACGCCGGAGCCAGGAGTCGCCCGACACGATCTCGCTCGAGCTCGTCGCCCCGGACGGTTCCGCGCTGCCCGCCGCCCGCCCCGGGCAGTACGTCTCGGTGGCCGTGCACCTGCCCGACGGCACCCGCCAGATCCGGCAGTACAGCCTCACGGGCGGGGGAGAGCCGGGGGCGTGGGCGATCTCGGTCAAGGCCATCCTCGCCGGCGCGGGCCCGGCGGGCCTCGCCCCAGCCGGCGAGGTCTCCAACCACCTGCACGCCAACGCGTTCGAGGGCGACGGACTGGAGGTCTCGGCGCCCTTCGGCGAGCTGACGCTGGTCGAGGGTGAGAACCCGCTGGTGCTCGTCTCGGCGGGCATCGGGATCACGCCGATGATCGGCTTCCTGCACCACCTGCGCGACGCCGGCACCCCCCGGCGCGTGGTGGTGCTGCACGCGGACCGGTCGCCCGCCCGGCACGCGCACCGGGCCGAGCTGCGCGAGCTCGTCGACGCGATCCCCACCGCCGAGCTGCACCGCTGGTACGAGGACCTCGGGGCCCGCCCCACGCAGGACCGGTTGCGCTCCGGCTACCTCGACCTGGACGGCGTCGACGTGCCGCACGACGCGGACGCGTACCTCTGCGGCCCGGCGCCGTTCATGACGCTCGTCCAGTCCGCGCTCCTGGGCCGGGGCGTCACGGCCGACCGGATCCACCACGAGGTGTTCGGCCCGGGCCAGGAGATCGGCCAGGAGATCGGCCAGGAGATCGGCCAGGAGACCGCCGCGGCCTGACCCGCGGCCCCGGACCGAACGTCGGCCCGCCGGCCTCAGCCGTCGCCGGGCAGGCGGACGAACAGGCCGGGGTAGTCGACGACGAACCCGTCGGCGTCCACCGTGATCTCGCGCAGGAAGTCGCTGTCGCGGGACTCGTAGACGTAGCGGTCGGCGGACGGCCGGGTGTACCGCTGCCGGTCGGGCGTGACCTCGAACGTCGCGCCGTCGACGTACGCGGTGACGATGTCGGCCGCCGCCTCGACCTCCAGGCCGAGGCGGCGCACCGGCAGCGTGTTGGTGAACGGGGAGAACGAGAGGTCGACGTCGACGGCGCCGGCCAGGTCGGGCCGCTCCGTGCCGTCCGCCCGCCAGGCGCCCGCTTCGTCCCGGTCCAGGTCGAGCTGGCGGCCCGCGGACGACCACAGCCGCAGGCCCCGGAACTCCCACGCCGGCGTGAGCTCCATCGCGTACTCGATCCGCTCGGGCCCGAGGTCCACGAGGGACCGGGCGCGCAGCACGCCCTCGCGCAGGTCCAGGTCGAGGTGCTCGACGCTGCCCGCCGCGAGCCCGCGCCACCGGTAGGTCGTCATGGGGCACCTCCCTGTGTCCGCCGTGGCCCCAGGGGTCCAGCATCGGACGGGAACGGCGCCCTTGCCGGGCAGCGTGCCGCGCCGATGCGCCGGGTAGATTCGCCGGGTGACCGACGACAAGCTTCCCGTCGACCTGGACCAGATGTTCGACCTCGCCCGGGCGGGGGCCGACCTGCTGCTGGAGTTCGTCGACGCCGGGGTCCCGGCCGACCACGCGGACGCGCAGGGCAACACGCTGCTCATGCTGGCCGCCTACCACGGGCACGCCGGCCTCGTCCGCGGCCTGGCGGGCCGCGGGGCGGACGTCGACCGCGTCAACGCGCGCGGGCAGTCGCCCCTCGCGGGGGCGGTCTTCAAGGGCGCCGACGACGTCGTGGCGGCGCTGCTCGACGCCGGGGCCGACCCGGACGCCGGGGCGCCCAGTGCCCGCGACACGGCGCAGATGTTCGGCCGCACGCTGCCGGAGCCGCCGGCCCGGGACTGACGCCGGCCACGGACGGGTAACCTTGAGGATCGTGGCCACCATCGACTTCCCCGCAGAGATCAAGGCGCTGCGCGCCACCCTCGAGTCCATCGAGGCCGTGAGCGACCCCACCGTCCTGCAGGCGAAGATCGCGGACCTCTCCGAGCAGGCGGCCGCCCCGGACCTGTGGGACGACCCCGACTCGGCGCAGAAGGTGACCTCCGCCCTGTCCTCCGCCCAGGCGGAGCTCGACCGGGTCTCCCGGCTCGGCCGGCGCATCGACGACGTCGAGACGCTCGTGGAGCTGGGCCAGGAGATGGAGGACGAGGACTCGCTCGTCGAGGCGGAGGGCGAGATCGGCGCCATCCGCAAGGACCTCGACGTGCTGGAGGTCCGCACCCTCCTCAGCGGCGAGTACGACGCCCGCGAGGCCGTCGTCACGATCCGCGCGGGCGCCGGCGGCGTCGACGCCGCCGACTTCGCCGAGATGCTCCTGCGCATGTACCTGCGCTGGGCGGAGCGCCACGGCTACCCCACCAAGGTCATGGACACCTCGTACGCAGAGGAGGCCGGCCTGAAGTCGGCGACGTTCGAGGTGAACGCGCCGTACGCCTTCGGCAACCTGTCCGTCGAGGCCGGCACGCACCGCCTGGTGCGCATCTCGCCGTTCGACAACCAGGGCCGCCGTCAGACGTCGTTCGCCGCGGTCGAGGTGGTCCCGCTGATCGAGCAGACGGACTCCATCGAGATCCCCGAGTCCGAGCTGAAGATCGACGTCTTCCGCTCCTCGGGCCCCGGCGGACAGTCGGTCAACACCACCGACTCCGCCGTGCGCATGACCCACCTGCCCACGGGCACCGTCGTGTCGATGCAGAACGAGAAGTCGCAGATCCAGAACCGCGCCGCCGCCCTGCGCGTCATGCAGTCCCGCCTGCTGCTCATCCGCCAGCAGGAGGAGGCCGCGAAGAAGAAGGAGCTCGCGGGCGACATCAAGGCCAGCTGGGGCGACCAGATGCGCTCCTACGTGCTGCAGCCGTACCAGATGGTCAAGGACCTGCGCACCGAGCACGAGTCGGGCAACACGCAGGCCGTGTTCGACGGCGCGATCGACGACTTCATCGAGGCGGGGATCCGCTGGCGTCGCTCCGGCGGCGCCGACGCAGCCTGACCTCGGCCCGACCTCGGCCCGACCTCGGCCGCCCCCCGGGCGGCCGCCCGGACCCGCGACACACCGGCGTGTCCTTCCTGCCACCCTCCCTGCCGGGTGCGACTCTCGGAAATCGGGCAGCCCGGTCCTGACGTGACGTGGGCCGGTGCTGCACGGTCCACCAGGCAGGGAAGAGGCACGTCGTGATCCGGTTCGAGAACGTCTCGAAGGTCTACGCCCGAGGGGCACGGCCCGCGCTCGACGACGTCTCGGTCGACGTCTCGCGCGGGGAGTTCGTGTTCCTCGTCGGCGCGTCCGGCTCGGGCAAGAGCACGTTCCTGCGGCTGGTGCTGCGCGAGGAGCGCCCCACGGGCGGCAACGTGTACGTGGCGGGCCGCGACCTGTCGCGGCTGTCGAGCTGGAAGGTGCCGTCCCTGCGGCGCAGCATCGGCGTCGTCTTCCAGGACTTCCGCCTGCTGCCGGGCAAGACCGTGTACGAGAACGTGGCCTTCGCGCTGCAGGTGATCGGCAAGCCGCGCCACACGATCCGCACCACCGTGCCCGAGGTGCTCGAGATGGTGGGGCTGGACGGCAAGGAGAAGCGGCTGCCGCACGAGCTCTCCGGCGGCGAGCAGCAGCGCGTGGCCATCGCGCGCGCGTTCGTGAACCGGCCGCAGATCCTGCTCGCGGACGAGCCGACGGGCAACCTCGACCCGACCACCTCGCTGGGGATCATGCGCCTGCTCGACCGCATCAACCGCACCGGGACCACGGTGGTCATGGCCACGCACGACGACGAGATCGTCAACGAGATGCGCAAGCGCGTGGTCGAGCTGTCGACCGGGTCGGTCGTGCGCGACGAGGTGGACGCCGTCTACGGCGAGCGCGAGTCGATCCTGCCGCAGGTGGGCCAGACGCCGGTCCTCGACGCCCCGAGCCGGGGCGCGCGGGCCGTCGCGCCGCGCGTGCAGATCTCGCCCGAGCCCGCCGACCTCGAGGCCGACCGTGCCGCCGAGGCCGCGGCGGCTCGCGCGGCCGCCCCGCCGCCGGCGGAGGAGGCGGGCTCGTCGGCCGACGAGGTGGTGCAGCAGGTGCTGCGCGAGCACGAGCGCGTGCGCGCGGGACGGGAGGCCTGAGGGTGCGGCTCCAGTTCGTCCTCACCGAGGTCCTCGGCGGCCTGCGGCGCAACCTGACCATGGTGGTGTCCGTCGTCCTGGTGACGTTCGTGTCGCTCACCTTCGTCGGCGCCGCCGCGCTCCTGCAGACGCAGGTGACCAAGCTCAAGGGGGACTGGTACGACCTGGTCGAGGTCTCCGTCTTCCTCTGCCCGGACGGGTCCACCGCGCCGACCTGCGCCGACGGCGAGGCCACGCCGGAGCAGATCGACGCCCTGCGGGAGGTCATCGACACCGAGCTGTCGGACGTCGTGGCCACCACGTACTTCGAGAGCAAGGCGGACGCGTTCAAGGCGTTCACCACGATGTACCCGGACGGGTACCAGGGCACGCAGCTCACCGAGGACGACATGCAGGCCTCGTTCCGGCTGAAGCTGGTCGACCCCGAGCAGTACCAGGTGGTCGACGACGTCCTCGAGGGCCGCACCGGCGTCGAGGTCGTGGAGGACCAGCGCGAGGTGTTCGAACCGCTCTTCCTCGCGCTGGGTCGCGCCTCGCTCCTGGCGGCGGGCCTGGCGGGGGTGATGCTCCTGGCCGCGGTGCTGCTGATCACCACGACCATCAGGCTGTCCGCGGTGTCGCGGCGCCGCGAGACGGGCATCATGCGGCTCGTCGGCGCGTCCAACCTGTTCGTGCAGCTGCCGTTCATGCTCGAGGGCGCGATCGCCGCCCTGGTGGGGGCCCTGCTCGCCGTCGGGGGGCTGTGGCTCGCGGTGCAGTACCTGGTGACGGACTGGTTGCAGGACTCCGTCGACTGGGTGGCGTACGTGGACGTGGGTGACGTCCTGCTCATCGCGCCGCTGCTCATCGGCATCGCCGTGCTCCTGGCGGTGGTGTCGTCCGTGGTGACGCTCAACCGGTACACGAGGGTGTGAGATCGCAGATGACGACCCCAGGCACGACCCCGGGCGCGTCCCGGGGCGTCGGACGACGCGCGGTGGGCGGCCTCGTGGCCGCGGTGCTGGTGCTGGGCGGGGCGACGACGTCGGCCACGGTGACGGCGGGCGTCCAGGCGGCGCCGGCTGCGGCCGACCCCATCGACGACCAGCGGGCGGCGGCGGAGGCGAAGCAGCGCGCGAAGGAGCGCGAGCGCGACAGCCTCCAGGAGGAGCTCGAGGACACCAACGCCAAGTTCCGGCAGGCGGTGCTCGACCTCAACGAGGTCGAGGGGCGGCTCCCGGTGGCGCAGGCGGCGCTCGACGCGGCCGAGGCCAGGCTCGAGGAGGCGCGCCGCAAGGCCGCGATCCTCGCGCAGCGCCTCGCGGACGCGGAGGCCGAGGAGGCCGCCGTGTCGGGCCGGATCGACGCCGGCAAGGGCAAGGTCGAGGCGGCGCGGGCGGACGTCGTGCAGATGGCCCGCCAGGCGTACCGCAACGGTGACGACACCACCACGCTCGGCCTCGTCACCGGCGCGCAGTCGACGGAGGACTTCCTGGCGGAGTTCGCCGTCTCGTCGTCGGCGGCCCGCAGTCAGGCGCGCACCCTCACCGACCTGCAGGACGCCGAGGCGGTGGCCCGCAACCAGCAGGCCCGCCTCGACGCGATCCGCGCGGCGATCGCCGACCTCAAGCGCGAGGCCGACGCCAACGTGGCCGCGGCGGAGAAGGCGCAGCGCGAGGCCGCGGACCGCAAGGCCGAGGTCGAGCGGCTCATCGCCAAGCAGCGCAAGCTCAAGGCGTCGATCGAGTCGCAGAAGGCGAACGCGCTCGCGGAGCTCAAGCAGAACGAGAAGGCGCAGCAGAGCCTCGAGTCCGAGCTCAAGGTCATCATCCAGAAGCAGAAGGCCCGCGACGCCCGCCTGGAGGAGCAGCGGCGCAAGGCCGAGGAGGAGGCCCGACGCAAGGCCGCCGCCGAGCGCAAGTCCAGCAGCAGCGGCGGCGGGGGCGGCGGCTCCAGCTCCGGCGGGGGGTCGAGCTCCGGCGGCGGAGGTGGCGGGGGCGGCTCGTCGTCCTCGTCGGGCTCGTTCCTCGGCTGGCCGACGAACTACCACGTCGTGACCAGCTCGTACGGGATGCGGTTCCACCCGATCCTGCACTACTGGCGCCTGCACGCCGGCACGGACATCCGCACCTACTGCGGCACCCCGATCTACGCGGCGCAGAGCGGCTACGTGGAGCAGGCGTACTACGGCAGCGGGCCGGGCAACAACGTGCTCATCAACCACGGCACCTACAAGGGCAACAACGTCATGACGCGCTACCTGCACATGACCTACGACACCGTGCGGGTGGGTCAGTACGTCGACAAGGGGCAGGTCATCGGCTACTCCGGCTCGACGGGCACCGCGGAGGCGTGCCACCTGCACTTCGAGGTGTACGTCAACGGCAGCACCACGGATCCGATGGGCGGCTGGCTCAACTGACGCCCGTCCGCGGACCGCGGAAAAGCCCTGGCCACCCCCGGCGGCTCCCGTATCCTGGGTCGTCGCGAGACCGCGACCCCGGGAGGAGGGAACCATGTCGAGGGCCAACGGCGGGGCCAAGAAGAAGCAGGGCGACCCGCGCACGATCGTGGCGAACAACAAGAAGGCACGCCACGACTACGTGATCGAGGACGTCGTCGAGGCAGGGATCGTCCTGTCCGGCACCGAGGTCAAGGCGCTGCGCATGGGGCGGGCGTCGCTCCTCGACGGGTACGCCGCCATCGACCACGGCGAGGCCTGGCTCGAGAACGTGCACATCCCGGAGTACTTCCAGGGCACCTGGAACAACCACGCGCCGCGCCGCAAGCGCAAGCTCCTGCTGCACCGCGAGGAGATCGACCGGCTGGGCGTGAAGTCGCGGGAGAAGGGCCACACCCTCATCCCGCTGAGCCTGTACTTCCTCGACGGGCGCGCCAAGGTCGAGATCGCGCTGGCGCGCGGCAAGAAGGAGTACGACAAGCGGCAGACGCTCCGCGAGAAGCAGGACATGCGCGAGGCGCAGCGCGCGATCCGGCACCAGGAGCTCCTGGGCTGAGCGGGTCGGCTGAGCGGGACGCAGTCACCCGGGGCGCGGAAATAACGGCGCGGCCGGTGCGGTTCTTCCTCTAGACTGGAGGACGTCGGTGCGGGGCTCCCCGTGGCCGGCAGGGTCGGCAGACCCGGTTGAAAAATGCATAGGGGCTGATCGGTTTCGACGGTGGTCGTGCTTCGTGGAGAAGCGGGCCGAGGATGCAGGCTCATCTCGTTAACGCTTTGCCTGCAAACCTATAGGTGCCGATAACAAGCGCACCGACTTCGCCCTCGCCGCCTGAGCGAGCCTCGAAGTCCGTGAGCCCGGGATCGCTCTCGACCCGGTAGCTCACGTCATCTAGAGAGCCACTGCTCGCCGCCCTCGTCACCGGGGCGGCGGGGACACCTAGGTGACTGGGCCCGTCCGCACCTTGTCTGCGTGAGTGCGGGGGCCGAGAAAAGCACAGCAGGCTGCGCCCGGAGAAGTCCTCGAAAGGCGCCACCGGACCCGGGTTCGATTCCCGGCAGCTCCACCCCTGCGACAGGCGGGCCACCCTCACGGTGGCCCGCCTGTCGTGCGTCCCGGGCCTGCGCCCGAGGGCGTGCGAGCCATTGCTTCGGACCCCGTACATTTCGTTAGGGTGGCCGGATGCCGCACGCCGCCGACGTCGTCCCCGCCCCCGTGTCCCTGCACGCCGAGGGGGAGATGCCCACCCTGCGCGACGGGGCGCGGGTCGCCGCCCACCCCGACCTCCGCCCGGCCGCCCGGTGGTGGCGGCGGGTGAGCGAGGACGCGTTCGGCCTCGACCTGGTGCCCGGCGCGTCGGGCGCCCCGCACGGCGACCCGGCCACGGACGGGGCCGACGTCGTGTTCGACGTCGCCCCGACGCTCGCCGAGGGCGCCTACCGGCTGACGGTCGAGGACGACGCGGGCCGCGCCGTCGTGCGCGTGGCCGCCGCGGACCTCGCCGGGGCACACGCTGCGGCGCAGACCCTGCGCCAGCTCGCCGGGCCGCAGGCGTTCCGCCGCGCCGGGAGCGCGCCGCTCGCCCTGCCCGCCGTGACGATCGAGGACGGGCCGCGGTTCGGCTGGCGCGGGGTGCTGCTCGACGTCGCGCGGCATTTCCTGCCGAAGGCGGACGTGCTGCGCTTCGTGGACCTCGCGGCTGCCCACCACCTCAACGTGCTGCAGCTGCACCTCTCGGACGACCAGGGCTGGCGGATGGAGGTCCAGCGCTACCCGCGCCTCACCGAGGTCGGGTCGTGGCGACGCGAGTCGGGCGTCGGCACCTGGCGCGCGGGCCGGTACGACGGTCGTCCCCACGGCGGGTTCTACACCCGCGACGACCTGCGCGAGATCGTCGTGTACGCGCGCGAGCGCGGCGTGACCGTGGTGCCCGAGATCGGCTCGCCCGGTCACGTGCAGGCCCTGCTGACCGCCTACCCGGAGTTGGCCGCGCGCCCCGGTGCGCACGAGGTGCGCACCACCTGGGGCATCAGCGAGGACGTGATCGACCCGTCTCCCGCGGCCGTCGAGTTCTTCGCCGGCGTGCTCGACGAGGTGTGCGAGGTCTTCGACTCCCCGTTCGTCGCGCTGGGCGGCGACGAGGTGCCGGTGGTGGCGTGGCGGGAGCGCCCCGAGATCGTGGCGCGCGCCGCCGACCTCGGCCTCCTCGGGCCCGACGGCGAGGGGGACGTGGCCCGGCTGCACGGCTGGTTCCTCGCGCGGCTCGCGGACCACCTGCGGTCCCGGGGCCGCCGCGCCGTCGTGTGGGACGAGGCGTTCGGGCCCGACCTGCCGCGCGACGTCGTGGTCACCTGCTGGCGCGGCCACGCGGTGGCGGCCGACGCCCTCGCCGCGGGGCACGACGTCGTGCTGGCGCCCGAGCAGGAGGTCTACCTCGACCACCGCGCCGGCGCCGGCGACGACGAGCCCGTGCCGGTCGGCTTCGTCCGGACGGTCGACGACGTGCGCGCGTTCGAGCCGTTCCCGGCCGGCCTGCTGGCCGCGCGTCCCGAGCTGGCGGGCGACCTGCCCGGCACGCTGCTGGGCGCCCAGGCGCAGGTGTGGAGCGAGCACCTCGACTCCGTGCGGCGCGTCGACTACGCAGCGTTCCCGCGCCTCGTCGCCTTCGCCGAGGCCGTCTGGAACCCCGCGGCGGAGGGCTTCGACGAGCGGCTGCGCGGCGCGCACCTGGCGCGCCTGGACGCGGCGGGCGTCGAGTACCGGCCGCTCGACGGCCCGCACCCGTGGCAGCAGCGGCCCGGCGTGGTCGGCTACCCGCGCGACCTGGCGACCGAGCGTGCCGCGGCCGGGTGGACCGGGATGGGGGGCTGGGTCGAGGGCCGCGGCGGGGCCGAGCCGGACGCGTAGGCGCCGGACGCGTCGCCGGCGGGCCGGCGACGGCTCAGCGGCCGGCCGGCACCGGCTCGGGCGCGTCGTCGGGTGCCTCGTCCGGAGCCGGGGGGACGGGTGCGCCGGGGTCGCGCGGGCCGTCCTCGGGGCCGCCGTGGGGTCCGTGCGGCGCGCTGCCGCCCGCGTCGGCCGCCGGCCGGGTGCGCCGACGCAGCCACCGGAACCCCAGGTAGCCGAGCGCCGCGAGGACGAGCCAGGGGAGCAGGACCCCGAGCACGAGGACGATCGTCTGCAGGGTCGTGACCAGCGCGTGCCACCCGGACGTCAGCCCGCCGACGAAGCCGCCCCGCGTCGCCGCCGCGGTCAGCGGCTCGGGGACGATCTGCACGTCGAGCGTCGACATCGCGACCTGGTCGGAGAGGCGCTGTCGCTGCGCCGTGAGCGCGTCGAGGTCCGCCTGCCGGGTGGACAGCTCCTGTTCCACCTGGAGCAGGTCCTCGGTGGTGCCGGCCGTCTTCATGAGGTCGCGGAGCCGGTCGGTCGAGGTGCTCAGCGCGGCGATGCGGGCGTCCAGGTCCTGCCCCTGGCCGGTGACGTCCTCGGTCTGCACGTCGACGTCCTCGACCGCACCGAGCTTGTCCAGCGCCTCCACGGCGCCCGTCATCCGGTTCGCCGGCAGCCGCACGGTCATCGAGGCGGTGCCGGGGGAGTCGGCCGTCGTGGCCGTCTCGGTGCGCCGCTCCACCCGCCCGCCGGCCTCCTCCACGAGCCGGGCGAGCCTGCTCGCCGCGGCGGCGGGGTCGTCGGCGACGACGGTGGCGCTGCCGGTGGTGACGATCTCGCGGTCCGCCGCGGCGGCGGGGTCGGCCTCCGCGAGGCTCTCGCTCGCGCCCGCCGCGGACACGTCCGCCGTGCCGTCCTCCGAGCCCGCCGCGGAGCCGGCCCCCTGGTCGGGCACGGAGGAGGCGTCGCCCCCGGATCCTGACGAGCAGCCTGCGACGAGGAGCAGCAGCGTCGCCGCCAGGGCGACGACGGCGGCGGGCGCGCGTCGGCCCCGGGCAGGTCGGGGGGAGGCAGGCATGGCTCCGAGCGTAGGGCGGGCGTGCGTCGCCGCTGGTCCGGACCGCGGGATCGTGACCGGACCGTGGCGAGACCGTGATCTTCACCCGCTCCACGGGCCACGCGAGGGCCCGCCCGTGGTAAGCGCGCCGGGACTCGCCGCCGCCGACCGCGTCCCGGTGGCGGCATCCGTCACGATCCGGTAACGCGCGCACGGGCGGGGCGGGCGCGGATTGACAGGACCCTTGTTAAGACGCTGTACTAACAAACATGTCCACGCCGACGACGCGCACAGCACGACGAGGTCTGGGTGCCGGCCTGCGAGCCACCTCCAAGGTGCTCCCCGAGCACGCCCGGGCGCACAACCGTTCGCTCGTGCTCCAGCACCTGTTCCACGAGGGGCCCACCTCCCGCGCCGACCTCGCCCGTGCGACGTCGCTGACGCGCGTGACGATCTCCGACCTGGTCAACGTGCTCCTCGCCGAGGGGCTCGTCGAGGAGCTCGGCGTGCAGCCGGGCCGCCGGGTCGGCAAGCCCGCGATCCTCGTCGGGATGCGCACGGACGCCTACCAGATCGTGGCCGTCGACCTGTCGGACGACGCGGTGATGCGCGGCGCCGTCATGACCCTCACCGGCGAGGCCGTGGTGCGCCGCTCCCTGCCCGTCGCCGGGCACGTGGGCGACGAGCTCGTGGACCTCCTGACGCGCTTCGCGCGCACCCTCATCTCCGCGGCCACGCGCCCCGTCATCGGGGTCGGCGTCGGCTCTCCCGGTGTCGTCGACGACGAGGGCCGGATCGTCGAGGCCCCGAACCGACAGTGGGTCGACCTGCCGCTCGGCGCGCTGCTCACCGACCGGCTGGCCCTGCCCGTGCACGTCGCCAACGACGCCAACTCCGCCGCGCTGGGGGAGTACACCTACGGCGGCGCCGCCGACTCCATGCTCGTCCTCACGGTCGGGCAGGGCGTGGGTGCCGGCGTGATGGTCGACGGCTCCCGCGTGCACGGCTCGGCCGACGCCGCCGGCGAGCTCGGCCACGTCACGGTCGTCGACGACGGCGAGCTGTGCGCCTGCGGGCGCCGCGGCTGCCTCGAGACCGTGCTCGGCGTGCCGGCCCTGCGCCGCGCCGTCGCCGGGCTGGACCCCGCCGAGGCCGACGAGGCGCTCGCGGGCGTCGGGCGCACGCTCGGCGTCGCCCTCGCCCCCGTCGTGGGCGCCCTGAACCTGGCCGAGGTGCTGCTCAGCGGCCCGGCCGACCTGCTCGACGGCGCGCTGCGCACCGCCGCCCTGCAGACGCTGACCGACCGCACGATGCCGGCCACCGCGGCCGGACTGCGGCTCCGGATGGCCACCCTCGACGAGGACGTCGTCCTCGCCGGCGCAGCCGTCCTGGTGCTCGCCGCCCAGCTCGGGGTCTCCTGACCCCCGACGGACGTCCGCACCGAAGGCGCCGTTCCTGGCGCCGTCCTGCACAGATCGAGAGGAATCCCCAGTGAAGAGGACCCGTGTCGTCGCCACCGGCGTGGCGACGAGCCTGACCCTGGCGCTCGCGCTCGCCGCGTGCGCGCCCGCCGACGAGGAGGGCAACGGTGGCGAGGCCGCCGGCACCCCCGAGGCCGGCAACATCACCCTGTGGCTCGCCGGCGCGGACACGAACGACGACCTGCGCAAGTACCTCGTCGACACGTTCGCCGAGGAGAACCCCGGCTCGACGCTGACGATCGAGGAGCAGGACTGGACCGACCTGGTCACCAAGCTCACGACCGCGCTGCCGGACGCCACCAACACGCCGGACGTCGTCGAGATCGGCAACACGCAGGCCCCGACGTTCACGTACGCGGGCGCGTTCCGCGAGATCTCCCCCGAGCTGTACGAGGAGCTGGGCGGCGACAAGCTGCTGCAGTCCTTCGTCGACGCCGGTTCGATCGACGACACGAAGTACGCGCTGCCCTACTACTACGGCTCGCGCTTCATGTTCTACCGCAAGGACATCTGGAAGAAGGCCGGGCTCGAGGTCCCCACGACGCTCGAGGAGTTCGACAAGTCCGTCAAGGAGCTGACGACCAAGAAGCAGTCCGGCTTCGCGATCGGCGGCCAGGACTGGCGCAACGGCATCTCCTGGGTCTTCGCGAACGGCGGCGAGCTCGCGGTCAAGGACGGCGACCAGTGGACCTCCACGCTGTCCGACCCGAAGACCGTCAAGGGCCTGGAGCAGTGGCAGGACGTGTACGAGAACGCGTCCAACCTCCCCGCCACTGCCAAGGACGAGGCGTACTGGGACTTCATCAACGACGGCACCGACGGCGAGGCCCCCTCGGGCGCGACGATCATGGCGCCGGGCTGGGCCCGCTGGTCCATCGGCGACATGACCAAGGGTGACGACGGCAAGGAGGTCCGCGACGGCATGGCGGACGACTCCACGTACGACATCTTCACGCTCCCGGGCGTGGACGGCGGCGTCGCCCCCGTCTTCGCCGGTGGCTCGAACCTCGCCGTCTCGGCGAAGTCGCAGCACCCGGAGCTCGCCGACAACCTGCTGAAGATCATCTACTCGGACGAGTACCAGACGATGCTCGCGAAGGCGGGCCTCGGCCCGGCCAACTCGGACTTCGACAAGTTCATGACGGTCGACGCCGACGGCAACCCGAACAAGTTCGGCGAGGCCGCCGTGGAGTCCGCGCAGGCCTCCAAGCTGACCCCTGCCGCGCCGGGCTGGGCCGCCGTCGAGGGCGCCTCCGTCTACGAGGAGATCTTCCAGAAGATCGCCGAGGGCGGCGACGTGACCGCCATCGCCAAGGAGTACGACGCGAAGCTCACGCCGATGCTCAACGGCCAGGCGGGCTGACCTCCTCAGCCCCCACCCCCGACGGGCGGAGCGGTGCCACCGAACCGGTGCCGCTCCGCCCGTCACCCACGACCCCGGGAAGGAGGACCGCATGACCACCACGACGCCGCCCGCGTCCCCCATCGCGATCCGCCGTCGGCGCCAGCCGGCCACCCCCTACCTCCTGCTGATCCCCGCCGTGCTGATCCTCCTGGTCGGCCTCGGGTACCCCGTGTACTGGCAGGTCGTGACCTCGCTGCAGGAATACGGGATGATGCAGCAGTTCGGCGCGCCCCCGACCTTCGCGGGCCTCGACAACTACGCCCGCATCTTCACCGACGACCGCCTCTGGACCGTCGTGTGGCGCTCGGTCCTCTTCTGCCTGGTGAACGCGTTCCTCACGGTGGCGATCGGCCTCGGCCTCGCGCTGCTGATGAAGGCCGTGCACGGCGCGGTGCGCATCATCATGCAGGTGGTGCTCCTGCTGGCCTGGGCCACCCCGCTCGTGGCCGCGGTGACCGTCTTCCGGTGGCTCTTCGACTACCGCACGGGCGTCGTCAACTGGGTGCTGGTGCAGCTCGGCATGGACCAGTTCCAGGGGTACGCCTGGTTCGCGCAGCCGAGCACGTTCTTCGTCGTCGCGACGATGGTCATCGTCTGGATGTCCGTGCCGTTCGTCGCGATGTCCCTGTACGCCGGCCTCACGCAGGTCTCCGAGGAGGTCCTCGAGGCCGCGCGGCTCGACGGCGCTCGCCCGGCGCAGATCCTGCGCCACATCCTGCTGCCGCTGGTCCGCCCGGTCCTCGCCATCGTGCTGCTGCTGCAGATCATCTGGGACCTGCGCGTCTTCGCGCAGATCCGCCTGCTGCAGGACGCCGGTGCCCCGATCTCCGAGACGAACCTGCTGGGCAACTTCATCTACGAGCTCGGCATCGGCAGCCAGGACTTCTCCGGCGCCGCCGCCGTCTCGATCTTCGTCCTGCTGCTCACGGTGCTGCTCGCCGCGCCGTACGTGCGCAGCCTCATGAAGGAGGACGCCGCATGACCGCCGCGACCGAGACCGCCCCGCGCACCGTCGCGGCCGCGGACCGGGGAAGCCGGCCCGTGGCCCGCCGCCCCCGTCCGCGCCTGGGCAAGGTCCTGCTCGGCGTCCTGGGGATCGCGCTGTCGCTGGTGTGGGCGTTCCCCGTCTACTGGATGCTGCTGTCGGCGGTCACGCCGGCCGCCCGCCTCAAGGCGAGCACGCCGAGCTTCCTGCCCTCGCACTTCACCCTCGCCAACTTCTCGAGCGTCCTGACGGGCTCCGGGTTCGGCGGCGCCCTGCGGATGAGCCTCATGATCACGGGCGTGACCATCGTGCTGGTCCTGGCGTTCGCGTTCCTCGCGGCGCTGGCCATCAGCCGCTGGCGCTTCCGTGGGCGCACCAGCTTCGTGCTGGCCGTGCTGTTCATCCAGATGCTGCCGGCCGAGGGCCTGTTCATCGCGCAGTACAAGATGCTCTCGTCGGTGGGGGAGAGCGCGCCGATGTTCGGCCTCAATTCCGTGCTCGGCATCTCGATCCTCTACACGGCGACCCTGGTGCCCTTCACGATCTGGATGCTGCGCGGCTTCGTCGCCGGCGTCCCCGCCGAGCTGGAGGAGGCGGCCATGGTCGACGGGCTCTCCCGCACCAAGGCCTTCCTGCGGATCACGTTCCCGCTGCTCGCACCCGGCCTCGTCGCGTCGGGCGTGTACGCGTTCCTCCAGGCGTGGAACGAGTTCACGACGGCGCTGGTGATCCTGCCCGCGGAGAGCGCGCAGACCCTGCCGATCTGGCTGCGCAGCTTCCTGTCGGCGTCGGCCAACCGCGGGATCGACTGGGGCGAGGTCATGGCGGCCTCCACCCTCATCGCGGTCCCGGTGATCGTCTTCTTCCTCTTCGTGCAGGGCCGGATGACGTCCGGCCTGGTGTCCGGGGCGGTGAAGGGCTGACGTGGACAACACCCTGATCGGCGGGCCCACCGTCGGGCTCGACATCGGCGGCACGAAGACGCTCGCCGTCCTGCTGGACGCCGACGGCAACGCCGTGGCGCAGGCGCGCCTGGCCACCGAGCGCGGCCCGCGCGGCGTCGTGGCCGGCGCGGCCCGCGCCGCCCGGCAGGTCGCGGAGCAGGCCGGGCTCGACGTCGCCGACCTCGTCGGCGTGGGCGTGGGCATGCCCGGCCTCGTCGACCCCGGCGCGGGCACCGTCCGGCACGCCGTGAACGTCGGCGTGGACGCCGCGCCCCTCGCGCTCGCGCAGCTGCTCGGCGCCGAGCTGGGCGGCCTCCCTGTCGGCCTGGAGAACGACCTCAACGTGGCGGCCCTCGGCGCCGCCCACCTCGAGGCCGCCGCGACCGGGCGGTCCCGCTCGACGATCGACCTCGCGTTCCTCGCGCTCGGCACCGGGCTCGCGGCGGGGCTCGTCCTCGACGGGCGGCTGCGGCGCGGCGCCGGCGGGGCCGCGGGCGAGATCGGGCACGTGCCCGTCGACCCGGCGGGCCCGGTCTGCCCCTGCGGGCAGCGGGGCTGCCTGGAGCTCTACGCCTCCGGCACCGCCGTGGCCCGGCTGTGGCCGGCCCGGACCGGGCGCCCGGCGCCCGTCGAGCTCTTCGAGGCGGCCGAGCGCGGCGTCCCCGCGGCCGTCGAGGCCCGCGAGGCGTACGCGTCGGCGGTCGCTGCGGCGGTCCGGATGCTCGTGCTGACCGTCGACGTGCCGCAGGTGGTGCTCGGCGGCGGGGTGGCCCAGCTCGGCCAGCCGTTGCTCGAGGTCGTGCGCGCCGCCCTCGCCCGCGAGTCGCAGGCGTCCGGCTTCCTGTCCTCGCTCCGGCTCGCCGACCGAGTCACGCTCGCCCCGAGCCACGTGCCCGTGGGCGCCGTGGGCGCGGCCGTCGTGGGCCGGTCCGTGGCGGCCCCCTCCGTCTCGGGAAAGGTGGCGTCATGAGGCGCACCGCGCTCACGGCCGCCGCGGCCGGGCTGGCCACGCTCGCCCTCGCCGGATGCTCCGCGCTGGGCGGCGAGCCCGAGGCGGAGGCCTCGGACTCCGACGTCACGATGTGGCTGGTCGGCACGGACACCACGCCGGAGCTGCGCGAGTACCTGGTGACCACGTTCGAGGACGAGCACCCCGGGGCCACGCTGACGATCGAGCAGCAGGAGTGGTCGACGCTCGTCGACGACCTCACCGAGGCTCTGGACGACCCGGCGACCACGCCGGACGTCGTCGAGATCGGCAACACCCAGTCGCCCACGTTCACCACGTCCGGCGCGTTCCGCGAGATCTCGCCGGACCTGTACGAGGAGCTCGGCGGCGAGAAGCTGCTGCAGTCCTTCGTCGACGCCGGCTCGGTCGACGGCACGCACTACGCGCTCCCGTACTACTTCGGCTCGCGCTACGTGTTCTACCGCAAGGACGTCTGGCAGGCCGCGGGCTTCGAGAAGCCGTCGACGCTCGCCGAGTTCGGCGAGACCGTCAAGGCGCTCACGGACGACGACCACGCGGGCTTCGCGATGGGCGGCCAGGACTGGCGCAACGGCATCTCCTGGGCGTTCGCGACCGGCGGCGAGCTCGCCGTCAAGAAGGGCGACGACTGGGTCTCGACCCTGTCCGACCCGAAGACCGTCAAGGGCCTCGAGATGTGGCAGGACGTGTACCGCAACGCGTCGTACCTGCCGTCGACGGAGAAGGACGTCTCGTACTGGGACTTCCTCAACGACGGCGTCGAGGAGACGCCGCCCGCGGCCGCCACGATCATGGCGCCCGCCTGGGCGCGGTGGTCGATCGGCGACCTGGTGCGCAACGACGAGGGAAAGCTCGTGCGCGACGGGATGAAGGACACGTCGAAGTTCGACATCTTCGCCCTGCCCGGGGTGGACGGCGGCCTCGCGCCGGTGTTCGCCGGCGGGTCCAACATCGCGATCTCCGCGACGTCGCCCCGGCCCGAGCTGGCCGAGGACGTGCTGCGCGTCGTCTTCTCGGACGAGTTCCAGACCCGCCTCGCGAAGAGCGGGCTGGGGCCGGCCAACTCCGACGCGCAGGAGGCCATGAAGGGCGACAAGTACGGCCGCGCCCTGGTGCGGACGGCGCTCGCCTCGAAGCTCACCCCCGCGGCGCCCGGCTGGGCGTCGATCGAGGAGGAGGGCGTGTACGAGGACCTCTTCGGCCGGATCGCGGACGGCGGCGACGTCGAGGCGCTGGCGCGGGAGTTCGACGCCCGCATCACGCCGATGCTCAACGCGCCGGTCGCCGAGCCCGAGGACTGAGGGGCGCCCGGCGACGGCCGGGCGCCCGCCATGATGTGATGCCGTGGGCGACCCTGGCGCCCACGGACGTGACGACGGCCCGCCTGCCGGGCCGCACGAGAGACCCGCACGAGATACTTGGAGAGCCGCATGGAAGTCGTGATCGCCCCCGCCGAGGAGCTGGCCGTGCTCGCGGCCGACGCGATCGAGACGCTGCTGCGCCGCGACCCCGCCACCGTGCTGGGCCTGGCGACCGGGTCGAGCCCGCTGAAGGTGTACGACGAGCTGGCGCGCCGCCACCGCGAGGAGGGGCTGTCGTTCGCGCGTGCCCGCGGCTTCATGCTCGACGAGTACGTGGGGCTGCCCGCGGACCACCCGCAGCGGTACCGCAACGTCATCGAGACCGAGATCGCCTCGCGGGTCGAGTGGCCCGCGGACCAGGTGTCCGGGCCGGACGGCCTGGCCGAGGACCTGCCGGCGGCGTGCGCCGCCTACGAGCAGGCGATCACCGACGCCGGCGGCGTCGACCTGCAGATCCTCGGGATCGGCACGGACGGGCACATCGCGTTCAACGAGCCGGGCTCCTCGCTCGCGTCGCGCACGCGGATCAAGACCCTGACGCACCAGACGCGCGTGGACAACGCGCGGTTCTTCGACGACGACGTGGACCAGGTGCCCACCCACTGCCTCACGCAGGGCCTGGGCACGATCATGTCCGCGCGCCACCTGGTGCTGCTGGCCACGGGGCGCGGCAAGGCCGAGGCGGTGCACCAGCTCGTCGAGGGCCCGATCTCCGCGATGTGGCCGGGCACGGTCATGCAGATGCACCCGCACGCCACGGTGCTGGTCGACGACGCGGCGGCCTCCCGCCTGCAGCTCGGCGACTACTACCGCCAGACCTTCGCGTCCAAGCCGGACTGGCAGGGTCTGTGATCCGTACCCGGATCCGGGGCACGGGGGCGGGGGTGGCCCGGGAGCGTCGGGGGGTGCGTCGTAGACTTCCCGGCATGAGCGATCCCCTCTCCACCCCGCCCGCCGACCCCTCGCAGGACACCGGGGCCGGCACCAGCGTGCTGGAGCGCCCGGACACCCGCGAGCAGGCGGCGGAGCCGGGCGACCACGAGCGCTTCGCGCACTACGTGCGCAAGGAGAAGATCATGGAGTCGGCCCTGTCGGGCAAGCCTGTGATCGCGCTCTGCGGCAAGGTGTGGGTGCCGGGCCGCGACCCGGCGAAGTTCCCGGTCTGCCCGGTCTGCAAGGAGATCTACGACGGTCTCCGCGACCCGCAGGACGGCGAGGGCGGCGAGGGCGACTCCGGCAAGTGAGCGCGCAGCCGCTGAACGAGCCCGAGCCCACCCCCGACCCCGACGGCTTCGACCTGTTCGCCGCTGCGGCGGAGCCCGCCGCGAAGCCGCTGCCGCAGTCGCCGTCGTCGGCCGCGGCGTCCCACCTGAGCCCGGCGTTCCCGCGCCGCGCCCCGTGGGGCACCGCGTCCAACCTCCGCGCCTGGCAGGCGGAGGCGCTGGAGCTGTACCGGCAGCGTGACCCGCGCGACTTCCTCGCGGTCGCGACGCCGGGCGCCGGCAAGACGACGTTCGCGCTGCGCATCGCCACCGAGCTGCTCGAGGCGGGTCTCGTGCGTCGCGTGACGGTCGTCGCGCCCACCGAGCACCTCAAGCACCAGTGGGCGGACGCCGCCGCGCGCGTCGGCATCCGGATCGACCCGTCGTTCAAGAACAGCCAGGGCCGGCACGGCTCGCACTACGACGGCGTCGCCCTCACGTACGCGCAGGTGGCGGCCAAGCCGGCGCTGCACCGCGCCCGCACGGAGGCGGCCCGCACGCTCGTCATCCTCGACGAGGTGCACCACGGCGGCGACGCCCTGAGCTGGGGCGACGCGGTGCGCGAGGCGTTCGAGGACGCCACGCGGCGCCTCGCGCTGACGGGCACGCCGTTCCGGTCGGACACCGCGCCGATCCCGTTCGTCACGTACGAGGAGGACCGGGACGGCATCCGCCGGTCCAAGGCGGACTACACGTACGGCTACGGCGACGCGCTGCGCGACCACGTCGTGCGGCCGGTGCTGTTCATGACGTACTCGGGCAACATGCGCTGGCGCACCAAGGCGGGCGACGAGGTCAGCGCCCGCCTCGGCGAGGCGATGACCAAGGACATGCACGCCCAGGCGTGGCGCACCGCGCTGGACCCGAACGGCGAGTGGATCCCGTCGGTCCTCGCGGGGGCGGACAAGCGGCTCACCGAGATGCGCCGCGCCGTCCCGGACGCGGGCGGCCTGGTCATCGCGACGGACCAGACCGACGCGCGCGCGTACGCCGGTCACCTCGCGCGCCTCACGGGGCAGAGCCCCACGGTGGTGCTGTCGGACGACGACGGCGCGAGCGCCCGCATCGACGAGTTCGCTCAGGGGACCTCGCGATGGATGGTCGCCGTGCGGATGGTGTCCGAGGGGGTGGACGTGCCGCGGCTCGCCGTCGGCGTCTACGCCACGAGCACCTCCACGCCCCTGTTCTTCGCGCAGGCCGTCGGCCGCTTCGTGCGCGCCCGCAAGCGCGGCGAGACGGCGTCGGTGTTCCTGCCGAGCGTGCCGCTGCTGCTGGAGCTGGCCAACGGCATGGAGATCGAGCGGGACCACGCGCTGGACCGCCCGAAGACGGCCGAGGAGCAGGGGATCGAGTACGACCCCGAGGCGGAGCTGCTCGCGGCGGCCAACCGGGAGGAGAAGGCGTCGGGAGAGCTCCTGGGCTCGTTCGAGGCACTCGAGGCGCAGGCCTCCTTCGACCGGGTGCTGTTCGACGGCGGCGAGTTCGGCACCGGCGCGGACGTCGGCTCCGCGGAGGAGCTCGACTTCCTCGGGCTGCCGGGCCTGCTCGAGGCCGACCAGGTGACCACGCTGCTGCGCCAGCGGCAGGCGCAGCAGGTGCGCGGCCGGGGCGGCGCGACGGCGTCCGAGGCGGCGCTGGAGCAGTCGGAGGCCGAGCACCGGCGCGCCGCCGACCTGCGCAAGGAGCTGTCTAAGCTGGTGTCCGCCTGGGCGCGCAAGAGCAGCACGCCGCACGGGTCGGTGCACAACGAGCTCCGGCGCCGCTGCGGCGGCCCCGAGGTGCCGCTGGCCACGGCCGAGCAGCTCACCGCCCGCGTCGAGATGGTGCGCGGCTGGTTCGTGGGGAAGCGCTAGGCGACCCGCCGGTCAGGCCAGGACGAGGTCCACGGTGGGGATGGCGGGGTCGCCGGCGGAGAGCCGGCGGCCGCCGCGCGGCAGCTCCGCGCGGGCCTGCAGGTGGTGCCGGGCGGCGTTCTGCACGCCGTAGGCGCCCACCCACCGGGAGTCGACGGCGCCGTCCACGACCAGCGGGACCAGCAGGTTGCGCAGGTCGGCGCGCCCGCCGTCTCCGGCGCCGTCCTCCGCGTCCCGTCCGGCGTCGGCCGTCGCGCCGTCCTCGGGCGACCAGGCGACCACGAGGTCGTCGGGCCCGGTCACGAGCACCTCCTCGACGGCGCGGCCGTCGGGCCCGTAGCGCCGGGCGGCGCCCTTGCGGCCGCCCTGGCTGGTCTTGTGGGTGGAGGCCTTCGCCACCGGCTGCAGCACGCCCGACGCGTCGGCGCGGGCCACGAGCTTGTAGACCATGCCGCAGGTGGGCGCGCCCGATCCGGTCACCAGCGACGTGCCCACGCCGTAGACGTCGACCGGCATCGCCGCGAGGCCCGCGATCGCGTGCTCGTCGAGGTCCGACGTCACCACGATCTTCGTGCCCGTGGCGCCGAGCTCGTCGAGCTGGCGCCGCACCTCGACCGCGAGCACGCCCAGGTCGCCGGAGTCGAGGCGCACCGCACCCAGGGACGGGCCGCCGGCGGCGATCGCGTTCTCGACGCCCCGTCGCACGTCGTACGTGTCGACCAGGAGGGTGGTGCCCGGGCCCAGCGAGGCGATCTGCGAGTCGAAGGCCGACCGCTCGTCGTCGTGCAGCAGGGTGAACGCGTGCGCGGCCGTGCCGATCGTGTCGAGCCCGTACCGCATGCCCGCCTCGAGGTTCGACGTGCCGGCGAACCCGCCCACGACGGCGGACCGCGCGGCCGCGACCGCGGCCTGCTCGTGCGCGCGTCGCGACCCCATCTCCAGCACGGGCCGGTCGACGGCGGCGCTGGTCATGCGCGACGCGGCGGACGCGATGGCCGAGTCGTAGTTGAGGATCGACAGGACGAGCGTCTCCAGCAGCACGGCCTCGGCGAAGGTGCCCTCGACCTGCAGCACGGGCGAGCCGGGGAAGAACACCTCGCCCTCGGCGTACCCCTGGATGGTGCCGGTGAACCGGTAGCCGCGCAGGAAGTCGAGGGTGCGGTCGTCCACGACGCCCGCCCGCTCGAGGTATGCGAGGTCCGCGTCGCCGAAGCGGAAGTGGGCGAGGGCCTCGAGGATGCGCCCGGTGCCCGCGAGCACGCCGTAGCGGCGGCCGGCCGGCAGGCGCCGCGTGAACACCTCGAAGACGCAGTGCCGGTGCGCGGTGCCGTCCGCGAGCGCCGCCTGCAGCATCGTCAGCTCGTAGCGGTCCGTGAGGAGCGCGACCGACGAGCGGACGGACGGGAGCGGGGCGGCCGGGACGGCCTGCAGCGACGGGGCGGCCCCCCCCCGGGGCTCGTCGGTCATGGGGACACGGTAGGGCGCGCGCGCTGGTCCGGCAGGGTGAGGCCCGCCAGGCGGACGGTCGACGACCGCCACCCGGCTGTGCCTAGGGTGGGACGGTGGACGGACGGACGAGGACGCGCGCGGCGGCGGTCGCGACGCAGGTGCAGCGCGAGACGGAGGCGGACGCCACGACGGCCGTCGCCGACCCCTGGATCACGATCGTGTGGAACGACCCGGTCAACCTCATGTCCTACGTGAGCTACGTCTTCGAGAGCTACTTCGGCTACCCGGCCGCGCAGGCGCAGAAGCTGATGATGCAGGTGCACCAGGACGGCCGGGCCGTGGTGTCGTCGGGGCCGCGGGAGCGCATGGAGGTGGACGTGCAGGCGATGCACGGGTTCGGGCTGTGGGCCACGCTGCGCCGGTCGGGCTCGTCGGACGGCGACGCCGAGGGGGGCGGGGCATGACGCCGTTCCGGTCCGCGCCGGCGGGGTACGTCGCGCGCTGGGACGACGTCGAGCGGGAGGTGCTCGCGCGGGTCGCGCGGGACGTCGCGGAGCTGCTGCGCGCCGAGGCGGGTCTGGAGCCGGGGATCGAGGTCGGCGACGGCGTCGCGTTCACGGGCGTGGCGCGCGTGCCGCAGGACCCGGCCGTGCAGCGGCTGCTCCCCGACGCGCACGAGGACGACGCCGACGTCGCCACCGAGTTCCGGCACCTCACCCAGACCGACCTCGCCGCGGGGAAGGTCGCGCGCCTCGTCGCCTTCGCGGACGCCGTCGACTCCCCGGAGGAGCTGCCGGACGACCCGCGGGTGGGCGCCGAGATCGTCGTGCCGCGCGAGGGGGCGCAGGAGTTCGCCGGGGCGTTGACCGACCTGCGCCTCGTCCTCGCCGAGCGCCTCGGCCTGGTCGACGACGACGACGTCGAGTCGCTGCACGACGAGGTCTTCGCCGGCGTCGAGGACGACGACGAGGGCTGGGCGGACGCCGATGACGCGGACGCGGCGGGGGAGAGCGCCGACGACGAGGTCGCCGGCTGGGAGCGCGTCGGACTGTCCGGCGCGGAGCGGCGGTACTGGGGCGGCGTCTTCGTCGCCGCGGGCTTCGCCCAGGAGTCGCTGGTGGAGGAGATGCTCGCGGACCTGCGGGCCGGCCGCCCCACGGCGTGACCGCAGGTCGGGGCGCCGCTGTGGCGGGCGCCACGCCGTGTCGCCGCTCACTCCCCGCCGTTCTGACCGTCCGTCACGACTAGGCTGCCAGGCGTGAACGACGCCCCCATCGGGATCTTCGACAGCGGCGTCGGCGGGCTCACCGTCGCACGCTCCATCCTCGACCAGCTGCCCCACGAGCAGGTGCTCTACCTGGGCGACACGGCCAACAGCCCCTACGGGCCGAAGCCGCTCGCGGCCGTGCGCGCGATGGCGCTCGCCGTGATGGACCGGCTTGTCGACGAGGGCGTCAAGATGCTGGTCATCGCCTGCAACTCCGCCACGGCCGTCGCGCTGCCCGACGCGCGGGAGCGCTACACCGTGCGTCGGGGCATCCCCGTCGTCGAGGTGATCCGCCCCGCGGCCCGGCGCGCGGTCCTCGCGTCGAAGACGGGGCGCATCGGCGTCATCGGCACGAAGGCGACCGTCGACTCGCGCGCCTACGAGGACGCGTTCCACGTGGCTCCCGGGCTGGAGATCACCACCCAGGCGTGCCCGGACTTCGTGCCGCTGGTGGAGCGCGGGCAGACGTCCGGCCCCGAGGTGCTCGAGGTCGCCCACCGCTACCTCGACCCCGTGCGCGCCGCGGGCGTCGACACCCTCGTGCTGGGCTGCACGCACTACCCGCTGCTGGCGGGCGCCGTGTCGTACGTGATGGGCGAGGACGTCACGCTCGTCTCCAGCGCCGAGGAGACAGCGAAGGACGTGTACCGCAACCTCGTGCAGCACGACCTCGAGCGCTCGCCGGACGCCCCGCCGCCCGTGCACCGCTTTCTGTCCACCGGCGACCCCGAGCCGTTCGAGAAGCTCGCGCGCCGCTTCCTGGGACCCGAGGTGGCCCTCGTGGAGGCCGCATGAGGCTCGTGACCGTCGGGGTCTCCGGCTCCTTCCCCGGCCCCGGGTCGCCGGCGTCGACCTACCTGCTGCAGGCGCACGACGGCGAGCGGGAGTGGAACGTGCTGCTCGACCTCGGCAACGGGGGCCTGGGCGCGCTGCAGCGGCACGTCGACCCGCTCGACCTGGACGCCGTCGCGCTGTCGCACCTGCACCCCGACCACTGCGCCGACCTGTCCGGCCTGTACGTGTACCTGCGGTACCACCCGGAGCGGGGCGGCGTGCGCACGGGCGTCGGGCGCCGGCTGCCCGTGCTCGGCCCGGCCGGCACCGCCGAGCGCGCGGCCGCGATGTACGGCCTCCAGCCGGGCGAGTCGATGGACGGCGAGTACGACGTGCGGACCTGGCGGCCCGGGTCCGCGGTGCGCGTGGGTCCGTTCGAGCTGGAGCCGTTCGCCGTCTACCACCCCGTGGAGGCGTACGGGATCCGGGTGACCGGGCCGTCGTCCGTGCGGCCGGGGGAGCGGGTCACGCTGGCCTACTCGGGCGACACCGACGCCTGCGACGGCCTCGTCGCCGGCGCGCGCGGCGCGGACCTGTTCCTCGTCGAGGCGGCGTTCCAGGAGGGTCGGGACGACGGCGTCGAGCGCGGCATCCACCTCACCGGCCGGCGCGCCGGGGAGGCCGCGGCGGCCGCAGGCGTGCGCCGCCTGCTCCTCACGCACCTGCCGGTGTGGAACGCGCCGGACGTCGCGGTCGCCGAGGCGCGCTCCGCCTACGACGGCCCCGTCGAGGTCGCGGTGGCCGGCGGGGTGCACGAGCTGTGACGGGTAGCCTCGGGCCCGTGAGCGCCCCCAGCACCCCCGCCCCGGCCGGACCCGCCGTGCCCGCGAGCCGCGCCGCGTGGCCCGCCGCCGTCTGCGACCTCGTGTGCGTGGTGGTGTTCACCGTGGTGGGCACGATGAGCCACGCGACGTCCGGCGACCTCGGACACGTCGCGATGGTGGGGCTGCCGTTCCTCGTGGGCCTCGCCGTCGGCTGGCTCGCGTCCCGCGCGTGGCGCGCCCCGGCGCGGGTGTGGCCCACCGGCGTGGCCGTGTGGTTCGCGACCGTGGCGCTCGGGCTGCTGCTGCGCCCACTGACGGGCGTCGGCGGCGTCGAGGTGTCCTTCGCGATCGTCACCACGCTGTTCCTCGGCGCGACGATGCTGGGCTGGCGCGCCGTCGCGTCGCTCGTCGCTCGCCGCCGTCGCACCCCCTGAGCGTTGTGAGCGGGCGTTTGGCCCTGTTTCGGTCGCGAAACAGGGC